>NZ_JADEWU010000135.1:0-7824 GCF_015207485.1 Planktothrix mougeotii LEGE 06226 | reverse complement strand
GGATGAGGGGATGAGGAGAGGGAGAAGAAAATTATTCGCTTTTGTAGAGACAAACTAAGGGTGTCTAATGATAACTGATAAGTGATAACTGGTACAGACGCGCCATGGCACGTCTCTACACTGATAACTGGTACAGACGCGCCATGGCACGTCTCTACACTGATAACTGATAACTGAAAAGAGGAATTTTAATCGTTGAGATCAAAACTCCTCTTTATTGTTTATAAATTTAAGTGTTCAGTTATTGGCAAAGGCGTTGTTGAACTGCGGGTTGAGCTTTCAAGAAAGCGATCGCTTGTTCCCCTAAATTAGAAACATCATTATAGAGGTTGATCAAATCTTGAACATTAATCGTAATCGCATTAACTCCCTGGTAGCTGAGAAGTAATTCTAACATTGAGAGTTGACCATCACGGGTTACATTGCGTAATGCAGCAATCACCTTATCAACGGCAACATCAACGGTACTTCCTGAAGCCACAAATTGATTAAACGCTCCGACTACTAATCTGCCATAGGTGGAGTCCAGCAGATCATTAACAACATTAGTCGGAATTTGAACCGAGTAATTGAGAGCTTGACGGAATTGTTGAACCTGATCTGGAGTCAGTTTAGCTAAAGTAACCAAAGAACGAAGTTGATTAGACTGATCCCCAGTTTGAGCAAAGGTTTGTAAATCGACAATTGATAAAGAAATATTGGCTGGCCCATACATTAATCTTAACTCATCAATAGCAGGTGCAGGTTGAGCAAATATTCCTAAACTAATTGTTAATCCCAAAATCATTGCTAATGCAAGGGATATATATTTAGATAGACCCTGAGTAAAAAATTGATAGGGGTTACGAACTTTTTGAAACCAACGTCCTGATGTTAAGTTCATTTGTTCCTTCCTCACAAGTAAAATTTAGTAACACAGTTATTTTGTTGTCCCCTTCTATAGGTCTGTTTGGCCTCTATTAAGGTTCCCTTAGATAGGGACTTCTCAAACTGTTACATATTCTGGCTCATTTGATCCAGTATCTGCCGGATTATAGCAGCATCCTGAGCCATTGGTAGAATTTCTAAATAATTCTCCAAATCTTGCTGTGCTTCTCTCCATTGCTCCTGATGGTAGTAGAGAATACCGCGATCGCGTTTTTCATTCACTGAATCTGGAAACAGCAATAAAATCCGTTCAATCACTCCTAAAGCTTGTTCAATTTTGCCTTCATTCAAATAAATAACTTTCAAATTCATCAACATCCGACCTAAAAATTGGCGGGGATTAACTGCCGCCAAAAATTCGGGTTGCATTTCGATAGGTTGTTGATAAATTTGTGTTAATCGGGTTGTACAATCTTCTGGAAATAAAATTTCTCCTTGGTTAAACGCATCCACATAAATTTTGGCATCCTCAAACTCAGGACGGATTAAAAAATGCCCTGGCATTCCAATTCCTACCATCGGAAAATCAATGCGTTTACACAACTCTAAATAAACGAGGGAAAGGGTTATCGGAATTCCGGTTCGTCGATTGATGACTTCATTAAAATAGCTATTTTTGGCATCGTAATAGTTATTTTGGTTCCCCCTAAATCCTAAATCTTCATAGAGATAGTGATTGATCGTTTGAATCACCCGCAGAGGATAACGTTCCTGGGGTAATCGTTCTAAAATTTCCGAGGCCATTGTATCTAAAGCATTGAGATATTCTTCCGGTTCAATTTCTGGATATTCTTCTTGAGCAATATAAAGAGCCGCTTTTGCTAAATCAATTTGTTCCTCCGGTTGTTGAATTTCTTGAAAAAAGCGTTGTCTAGCTTGTAAATAATTCATATTTTATTAGGGGATTTTAAATTAATGGGGTTTTAACTAACTTGTGTTTAATTTTACCTGGTAAAGCTATAATCCAGAACACACATCTATCTAAAGAAAGACTTTTATACCCTTGTTCATCAAAACAGTATAAATTGTTATTAATTTTTGGGGACAGATTCACTTCCTGACTCTTGGATACTTACCCTAAAAATGAATAGGGATGACTGTACGCCACCCCTACAACGGTGATTGGGAATAAAATCTTAAACTGAGCCTTAAAAGTCTTCCGTTAAGAAGGGATTTTCTTTGGGAAATGTCGGTAAGTGAATTGAGGCTAAGGACTCTAATTTTTTACGTCGTTGGGGATAAATTAATGGGGCTGGCCAATTAGCCGTCTTACTTTCCTCTGATTCCGGTTGTTGAACTGCTACCGCACTGGTAGATTGAGATTTTTTTACCTCTAAATTAAAGGATTGTTCCCCCATTGATCTAGCCAATTGTTGTTGCCTCGGCATAGTTTCCGATGGCGTTGGCAAGACAAATAAATCCGCATCTTCTGAAATAAACGAAGCATATTCTAAACGAATTCGTTCTAATTCCCCTTCTAAAAATCGAGGTTGGGGAGAGTCTTCAACGGGAATTTCATCGTTGGAAACGGTTAATTCTACAGGGGGTTTAAACGGTTCAGGGGTAGACAATGGTGTTTCCTCAGAAGATAGAGATTCTAACCCTTCCGATAAAGCTTGAACCACCGGAAGCGTCATCTCGAATTCTAAGGAGATTTCATCAGTTCTATTCACTGAATTAACCGAATCTTCCCTAGGATTATTGTTAAACTTCGTAGAGGCTGACCAAGGTTGTACTGGGGGAGCTTTAGGTGTTAATAAACCAGCAGAATAAAATAGGGGAGGTTCTTCTGTCATTACGGGAATTGATTCTAAGGTTTGTTTCCCGGTTTCAAATTGAGCTTGATTTTCTAAACATCGTTCTAATGCGACTTTAAATTGTAGGGTTTGGCGTTGTTGACGATGGAGTCGCGATCGCAATTCTCGGCCCATATTTTGGGCTTGAACTAACTCATGAAACTGCTCATTATATCGTTGTTGCGTTAAAGCACAATCCCGTTCCATTTGTGCTAATCGAGTTTGGGTTGATTCCCATTGTTGGGTTAAGGTTTCAACTAAAACCTGTTGTTGTCGGATGACTTGATTGGCAATTTCTAACTTTTTAAACAGTCGTTTAACTTGATCTTGTGTTGCCCCTAATTCTTGAGTACGTTGCAACAATTCTGTGTCTTGATTCTGTCGATTCTGCCGATTTTCATCTAATTCTGCTTCTAATTCCGCCACCCGATTAATTAAATCTTGGTTACACTGATGTAAAATTTGCACCACCCGCACGGGATTATCTTCCGTTTCCCCTTCCACCGACATTAAGGACGCCGTTGCCATTTCGTTTCCCTCGGAACCCTCTAGGAAAATCCCATCGGGAACCGTTGAATCCTCATCCCTGGCCTCAGTTTCTGCCGATTGTTCTAACTGGTTGATAAACTCAGTTAACAATTCCTCCAGGGGAATCGTGTTAGGAAAGTTCACCGTCTCCCACTCCTCATCGGGGGTTACAGCAGGACTAACCAACTCTTCCGACGGGGGCAAAGGTTCGGATAAAGGTGCTTCAGGAGGCTGATCAAACGATTCAGGAGTGGGGAGATCGGCTTCAGACATGGCTTTTTTTATTTGATTTGTTTATTTATTTCTATTTTCAATACATGGTGAAATGTATTGTTTCTTATATTAAGGGCAATGGAGAATCGCGTCAAGTTGCTAATTTAAAAAGGTTTTATTAATGATCAGTTAAATCGGAAACTCTATTGATCTGGATTAGGGATCGATTGCATCCCTGATTAATGTCTTGCTGATCAAGTCTTAAATAATAGCGATTTTTGCTCTTAATCTATCAAAAAACTGAGGGCAAAATAGGATGTAATTGATATTATTCCCTTAGCTGATCACTCAATGTTAACCAAAACCATCACCTGATGACAAAAATTGGATATATTGGAGTATCGGAAATCGTACAGATTACATACAAGTTGAGTTAAATATGGAACAGTGGGAGTCGCGGGGACATTTATTAACCGAACAAATCAACGCGAGTAGTCAGAATTTAGATCAACTTAGTTCTTTAGAATTAGTCGATTTGTTTAACCGGGAAGATGTACAAACGTTACTGGCCATCGCCCGTTCCCGTGAATCATTGGCCCAAGCCATTGATCTGACCACTGCCGCCTTGCATCAAGGAGGGCGACTGTTTTACGTTGGTGCGGGAACCAGTGGCCGCCTAGGGGTTTTGGATGCGGCCGAATGTCCTCCCACCTTCTGCACCCCTCCAGAATTAGTGCAGGGTATTATTGCGGGAGGGGCGGGAGCTTTAGTCCGTAGTTCTGAAGATTTGGAAGATCAAGCTGAAGATGGGGCAAATGTGATCGCCTTACGGCAAATTACTCATAAGGATGTGGTGGTTGGAATTACGGCCGGAGGGACGACACCTTATGTACAGGGGGCATTACAAGCTGCCCGTCAACGGGGGGCAAAAACGGTGTTTATTGCTTGTGTTCCCGTAGACCAGGTAGAATTTGAAGCAGATGTGGATATTCGCTTATTAGTAGGGCCAGAAATTTTAGCAGGTTCGACTCGATTAAAAGCCGGAACGGTGACGAAAATGGCGCTCAATATTCTCTCAACAAGCGTCATGGTTAAGTTAGGAAAAGTCTATGGCAACCGCATGATTGATGTGGCAGTAACGAATAAAAAATTGCAAGATCGAGCCTTAAGAATTTTAATGGATTTAACAGAAATTAATCGAGAAGAAGCCGAATTTTTATTAGAAAAAAGTGGAAAATCGGTGAAGTTGGCGTTATTGATGAAGTGGACAGGATTAGATGCCCTATCCAGTCAAGAATTATTAGATCAGCATCAAGGACAATTAAGACAAGCGATATTGAGCCTTAAACCGTAAAATTTGTTGATAAATATTCAGCAATGCGACGACTCGCTCCTGGCTGTCCCAGGCGACGTTTGCCATTTTCTGCGATTAATTGTAATCGATCCGGGTTGCGAAGCAGCGATCGCAAGATTTCAGGAATTTCTGTGGGATTTTGCCCAATAATTAAGGATGGCCCTAATAGACGGTGTTGATTATCAGCAAAGGTTGGGGTAAATTGTGGCCCTGTACCGGGAATTGCGATCGCAGGTTTCCCTAAACCGACAAACTGTTCTGTCGCAGTTCCCGCCATTGCCAGGGCAACATCTCCTAACGTTAAACACTCATTAAACCCTTGATTGGTTAAGATTAATGTTGCTTTTTGCAACGAAAACATTAATTCTCCATGACCCCAAGAAAAATCAAGATCAGACAGGGGAATATCCGGGCTTTCTTGCCATCCTAAAGCCGTGAGAGGTTCACAAAAGGAAGATAACTCTAAACCGGGAGAAATCGCAGCTATAAACACTAACCGTTGATAGCTACGGACATGATTTCCGGGTAAAACGATTAAACCTTGATTCGGATCAGTAAACCCTTGAATAATATTGTGAACCCCCTGTAAAATTAAGTCCCAATTGTGATAAACTTCGGGAGGACGAGAACCGGGAAGTAAGGTAATTACCAGCGATCGCTGTCTTTCTTCCTGTTCAAGATGGGGTTGATGAAAACGGGTTGTTATGGGTTCTAAATCATCCATCATGGGATTTCCAAAATCAAGGGCTGGAATAGAATATTTCTGTAACGTTTGAGTGGTTAATGTATCTCTGGGAAATACCCCTCGACAGCGAGAATTTTTCATTAACCAACATTCCCAAGGAAAATAAATCGAATCAAAATAACGATACCATTTCCACATTTGTGTTAAGGGTAACTGTCCCTGTTCATCCCGCAGATAATAGTCCGATTTTGCTGTCCCCACAAAAACATAATTAGCACCACTCAACCACGCTAAAAACAAAGGAACAATATCCCCAACGGCGAGAATAAATCCCCCTTGTTTGACCCACTGACGAAGGGTTTGATATTGCTGGAAAATTAACGGGAATAAGCCGGCTTGGAGATCTCGCCAAAGTTGGTCTTGATCCATATAAATAAATCCCCCAGAAGGGAGAGATTTTACCGGGCCAATAATCGGTACATTGTCCAGTTGACCATAGGCTTGTCCCAGTCCCACTAGGGGTAAAGCGGCTAATTCTAGGGGGTGGGGTTGTTGCTGAAGTTCTCGTAAAATCCGAACTGCGATCGCATCCTCCCCATGACCATTACTCAAAGATAGAATTTTAACCGTCATGGTCTATTTTCCTCACACACTGTTTCGTTAGATTAACAGTAAGAGGTCTATGATCAAGGAAAGAGTACAATCAAGATTAACTTGAACATTTTCCCTGATCCTGGGTTTGTGGGTGTCATCTTGAGTGTGAATCAGGGAGTTTTGGATCATTGAAGAGTTCATGAGTATTGAAGAAGAAGCAGTGGCTGAATCTGAATCAATCCTGTTGTTGAACTCTATTTTATTTGATGAAACTTATGATTTTGCCACCTCCCCTATCTCCTTTATTAGATTGCTTAATTATTGATTCCCATGACCAGGATGTACAACATCTATCTCAAATTTTAGGGGAACAAGGGTATTTTATTAGAACTGCCTTCAATGGATCTGTGGCATTAAAAGAGTTAAACTTTAAGCTACCTGATATTGTTTTTTTAGATTATTTAGAGTATCAAAATCAAGAATTTTGTCTGGATATCTTTTTAAAGCTTTATCATAATCAATGCCAGAATATTATTATTTTTTTCTTAATTTCCTCTCCTGAACAGAGCCGTTTCCTTCCGTTAGAACCCAGCTTTCATTGTGACTCAATTAGAAAACCTTTTTATCCTGAAGAAGTTATTCTAAGAATTAGAAATATTTGGCATGATGGTCAGAATCAGAAGGCTATGGAACAGTCCAGACTTCAGTTAAAGCAAGAAATTTCGGCTCGTCGGACAGCAGAGCAACAACTTGAACAAATTAACCAACAGTTACAAACGACAACGGAACAGTTAAAGCATTTGAGTCGGTTTGACTCCTTAACACAATTAGCAAACCGTCCTTATTTTGATGAATATTTATTCAGAGAATGGCAACGTTTAGCCCGCGAAAAAATACCCTTATCCCTAATTATTGGGGATGTGGATGGGTTTCAAGGTTATAACGAAGCTTATGGATATTATCAGGGAGATATCTGTTTACAAACCCTTGCTCAAACGATGAGCACTTGCATTAAGCGTCCGGCGGATTTAGTCGCTCGTTATAGTGGGGAAGAATTTGCCATCTTGTTACCCCATACGGGCAGTTCGGGGGCGATAGAAGTTGCCAAGCTGATTCGAGCTAAAATTAAGCAGCTTGAAATTTCCCACCCTAAATCCCAGATTAGTTCCTACCTGACGCTTAGTTTAGGGGTGGCAACGGCAATTCCTCTGCCTGACTTACCTCCAGATCCCTTAATCACCGTTGCTGAGGAGGCTCTACAGGAAGCCAAACGGCAAGGTTGCGATCGCATTGGCGTAGGAGTAAGTTGGCGTTAGGGGTGTTTATTTAGCTTTTTTCGTATCGATGTCTTCGGCTTCCCCATCCTCATTTTTTCCCTTATAATCATTGGTTGTCCAACGCTCGATGGTAGTTTGATTGACCTCGGATTTGGACGGGACTGCATGAGCAGAAGAAATGGAGAACACGGTAAAACTTGTGGAAGCAACCAGTCCTAAAACAACAAGAATATTTTTCATGAAATGACCCCTGATGGCTATCAAAATAGATGCCTTGATTGAACGGAACAGTAATATGAGAAGGTCGTAACAACCTCATCAAATCCTGAACAATCTGTACAGTATCTAGGAAGCAGTTTTGGTAAATGCAAACAAAACTTAAATGCTTCTTTGTGTCTTTTATCTTCCCTCTATCTTGAAGATTTGGGGAGCAGGGAGTAACCCATCAGG
>NZ_JADEWU010000134.1:0-8022 GCF_015207485.1 Planktothrix mougeotii LEGE 06226 | reverse complement strand
CCCCCCACACCAACCACTCCTACACCGACAACGCCAACCCCAACCACTCCCCCCACACCGACCCCGATAACAGCACCTCTGGTTCAAGGAAGTGAGGGGAATGATAATCTATTAGGAACTGAGAGACAAGATTTGGTAGCAGGTTTAGGCGGAGATGACACTATTTTAGGATTTGCTGGGGATGACTCCCTCAATGGCAATAGTGGCAATGATATTATCTATGGCGGTCAAAATAACGATACCCTAATTGGTGAAGGGGGGAATGACCTGCTACAAGGAAATAAAGGCGATGATTTTATTAATGCTGGCGCTGATAACGATACGGTTTATGGGGGAATTAATAATGACACTCTCTTGGGTGAGGATGGTCGAGATCTAATTTTTGGCGATAACGGGGATGATAGTATTGATGGGGGACTTCGTAGCGATACCCTCTATGGCGGACAAGATAACGACACCATCGCGGCGGGAGATGATGATGATGTCGCCTATGGGGGTCAGGGTCAAGACTCCCTTGAAGGGGGTAAGGGCAATGATTGGCTCCAGGGAGATCAGCAAAATGATATTGTCGCTGGTTCCAGAGGAAATGATTGTCTTTATGGGGGTCAAGGAGATGATACCCTAATCGGAGGAACCGAAAATGACTTCCTCAGTGGGGATAAAGAGAATGATATTCTCATCGGCGTTGACCCTAATTCTCAACCTGCTGGATTTGTTGAAATTGATACCTTGAGTGGGGGAATTGGAAATGATACCTTTGTTTTAGGGGATGCCACTCAAACCTATTATGTCAATGGGGGTGGTAGTGAAATTGGGTTTGTGGATTATGCACTGATCCTTAATTTTAATCCCCAGGAAGATGTATTGCTCTTAGGCCCTGGTAATTATTTAGCCGCAGGTTCCCCGGAAAATTTACCCCAAGGAATGGCTATCTATTTATTAACCGGAGAAGAAACAGAATTAATTGCCATTCTCGATGGTGTTACTGATTTTAAATTTGATGCAAATATTGGTCAGCCCGGTAGTCCGATTCAATTTGCTGGGGGAAATACAGAAACCACAACATAAGTAGAGACGTGTCATGGCGCGTCTCTAAAAATTATACCTAGGATTGAAACTATGCCCAAAAACACTATAGCAATCCTCAATAGGTTGTAATATTTTATCGTAGGGGTAATGCCCTTCCAAACCCTTTTTGCGCCTGGGTTTGGGAACCAAACCCCTACAGAACTTTTTCATAAATAATTTAGGATTGCTATATGTTTCTCTATCCTTTTATTCAAAATAAAAAATGGGGATATATTAACCAAGTCGGACAAGTCGTAATTGAACCGCAATTTGAATCAACATTAGGATTTTCGGAAGGACTAGCCCCCGTTAAAATTAAATCTCAAAAAGGTTATATTGATTTAAACGGAAATCTCGTGATTCCGGCTAAGTTTGATGTCGCTTGGGGTTTTTCCGAAGGACTGGCGGCGGTTAAAATTAATGATAAATGGGGATATATTGATAAAACTGGAAAATTTATAATTCCCCCTCAGTTTAATTTTGCCTGGAGTTTCTCGTCTCAACTTGCTGCGGTACAAAAAGATAAAAAGATGGGCTATATTAACCATCAAGGAGAATGGGTAATTTCCCCTCAATTTGATAATACCTCGGAATTTAAAGAAGGATTAGCCGCTATTAACTTGCAAGGAAAAGTTGGTTATATTAATACAACGGGAAATATAGTAATTTCACCTCAATTTGATTTAAGTTGGCGGTTTTCTGAAGGATTAGCGATGGTTTTAGTTAAAGATAAAATGGGATATATTGATAAAAAGGGAAATATAGTAATTCCACCAGAATTTGATTATGGGTGGGATTTTTCCCAAGGGTTGGCAGTGGCGAGAAAAGGCAGAAAATGGGGTTATATTAATCATCAGGGAAATTTTGAGATTGCTTTACAATATGAAGAAACTGCTAATTTTTCCGAAGGGTTAGCAGCCGTGAAAATTAAACAACAATGGGGTTATATTAATCAAAAAGCCTTGATAAAAATTCCGCTTCAATTTGATAGTGCCAATGAATTTAAACAGGGATTAGCAGCCGTTAGAATTCAAGATGAATGGGGGTATATTAATTCAGCAGGTGCATGGGTTTGGCAACCTACAAAATAAATTGTTAATTTTAGTTGAATTGTTCAAATAATTACGCATTGAGAATTAATAAATAATGGTTCAGTCCCGCCATAGGATTCTATTAGTTGAAAGTCTCTATGTAGTAAGCCCTTCAGGGCTTTCATTTAGCAGTTAGTAGAAAGTTAAAAACAATAATTGTATGATCAGGCAATCGACTCGTTTCAGCCCCGTAAACAGGATTCTATTAGTAGAAAGATCAAGTAGAAACTCAGAGGTTTGGTCTAAGCCGAAAAAGAAATTGACCCGGAAAAACGCCAAGCCTTATTAACATTTGTGGTGGTAGGAGGTGGCCCCACTGGGGTTGAATTAGCGGGGGCTTTAGCGGAAATTGCCTATCGAATTCTTAAAGAAGAATTTCGCAGTATTGATACCTCTGAAACTCAGATTTTATTATTAGAAGGAATGGATCGAATTTTGCCCCCATTCCCCCCAGAATTATCGGCTGAAGCTCAAAAAGGGTTAGAACACTTAGGGGTAACAGTTCGCACAAAAACCTTAGTAACCAATATTGATAATCAGGTTGTAACGTTGAAATCGGGAGAGGAAATTCAGCAGATTCCCGCCCAAACAATTTTATGGGCAGCCGGGGTAAAAGCGTCTAAAATGGGAGAAGCGATCGCTCGGACAACAGGTACTCAATTAGATCGAGTCGGACGGGTTATGGTTGAACCTAATTTAACACTTCCTAACCATCCTAATATTTTTGTAATTGGAGATTTAGCGAATTTTTCCCATCAAGGAGATCAACTCCATCAAATTTAATTTCGCTCCAAACAGGGGAAGCTACTCAAAAAATAAGTATCAAGTTTAGAGTTAAAATTTTATCAGTTTATTCCCAATTTTTAAGAACAAAAACAAGCACAGCCAGTTTCAGCGTAAAACTTTCGCCTGTTTGAGCCGTCTTGACTCATGACTTGGGTGTTAATTGCACCACTCATTCACAATTAATGGCATAATCAAACAAAATAGGGTCAATATTGTTGCTATGGTCGGTCAGCTTTTAGATGGACGCTATCAAGTCATCGACGTGATTGAGTCAACGGAGTTCGGGAAAACCTATCTCGCCAAAGATACTCGCCGACCGGGTGAGTCGTTGTGTTTTGTTAAGCATTTGCATCTCGCCCCAGAAGATGCCAAACTCGTCAATGTAGCCCGTCAGCGCTTTCAACAAGAAGCCAAGGTCTTAGAAAAACTGTCTCAACATGATCAAATTCCACACCTGTTGGCTTATTTTGAAGAAAATCGAGAATTTTATTTAGTCGAATCTTATATTGCGGGTCATTCCTTAATTGATGAAATTTTACCGGGTCAGCCCTTAACAGAAAATCAAGTTATAAATTTGCTAACGGATGTGTTAAGAATTCTCCAATTTGTACATCAACAGGGAGTCATCCATCGGGATATTAAACCGGGTAATTTAATCCGTCGTCAAACCGATGGAAAAATTGTGCTACTGGATTTTGGGGCGGTTAAAGAAATTAATCTCAACTCTCATCAGAATTCCCCCACCAGTCGTGTTGGGACTCTGGAATATATGCCTCTTGAACAATTCCAATGTCATCCCCATTTTAATAGTGATATTTATGCTTTGGGAATGGTTGCAATTCAAGCATTAACGGGTTTACCTGTATCTGAATTACCCAAATTACGGAAAAATAATGGCTCTAATGTTGGGGACATTGTTTGGCGACATTTAGCGATTATTAGTGTTGAATTGGGCGATATTATTGATAAAATGGTTTGTTCAGATTATCGGCAACGGTATCAATCTGCTGATGAAGTTCTATCGGCTCTTAAAACTTTTCAATCTCCCTATTCTCCTAACCTTTCTAAATCTAAACTAGAAATTTATCGGGAAGAAGTTAAAAGTTGCGCCAACCATCATCGCGGTGAAATTTCGATTATTGGTCGGCAAATTTTAGAAGAATTGCGCTTAAGTTTAGAGTTGTTACCGGAAGAAACAGAAGCAATTGAAGATGAAATTTTAAACCCCTATCGGAAATATCGAGAAAAGGGAGAACGGTATGAACAAGCGTTAATTGCAACGATGCAACAAGAATATCCCTTTACTCCTGAAACCCGTGAAGAATTACAACGATTACAACAACTCTTAGGCTTAACGAATGAAGATATTGCAGCTATTGAAAAGCAGATTTTACCCCAATCTATTTTAAGTCAAATTGCTCAAGTTATCCAGAATTTTAGTTGGAATCCAAAGCCATACTCATCTCCAAAAACAGAGTCTAAATTCTTTAAAAAACTTCATCTATCTCAACTGCTTTGGTTAGGATTAGGTTTGGTTAGTTTATTGGGAATTCTTCTAGCAACTTATGAATATCAAAAATGGAGAAATGTACAAGAATTACAAACTCAAAACTTGAATAAAATTAATGAATTTTTAGCCGTTGGAAATTATGATCAATGTTTAGATGAAGCTCAAAAGATGGCTGAACTCTCTCGTCAAAATCAAGCCCTTCAAAATCTGATTCAAAAATGTCAAGATAAAGTGTTTTGGAAAACCGTTACGCCTCAAAATTTTGCTCAAAATTCCGATGCGGTTTGGGCCGTTACCTTTAGTCCCGATGGTCAAACTCTCGCCACTGGGAGTGAAGATACACTGGTAAAACTCTGGGATATTCAAAGTGGAACAGAAACTAAACGTTTAGAAGGAGATTCTTCTCCGATTTATTCAGTTGATTTTAACTCCGATGGCACAGAAATCTCCTCGGGAAGCGCATTTTGGCAAATCTTAGAATGGAATCTAACCACCGGACAACCTTATCAACCCCTACAACATTTAGCAACAATTTGGTCAGTGGATGTTAGCCCGGATAATCAAAAAATTGCCAGTGCTAGTGCAGATAAAACAGTTAAAATTTGGAATCGAAAAACAGGTGAAATTTTACACAATTTAACAGACCATCAAGATGAGGTTTATGTCGCTATTTTTAGCCCCGATAATCAACTTTTAGTCACAGGTTCAAAAGATCAAACAATTAAAATTTGGAAGGTAGACACCGGAGAATTAATGAATACCCTCACCGGACATTTAGAGGCGGTGCGCTCACTAGCCATCAGTTCTGATGGTAAAATAATTGTCAGTGGGAGTTTGGATAATACCGTCAAAGTGTGGAACCTAGAAACCGGAGATTTAATTCATACCCTCACTGGACATACTAACGATGTTTTATCCGTTGCCATTAGTCCTGATAATAAGATTATTGCTAGTGGTAGCCGGGATAAAACCATTAAACTCTGGAATTTAAAAACGGGAGAATTATTAAATACCTTAACCGGACATCAAGATGAGATTTATTCGGTTAAATTTAGTCCCGACGGAAATCGTTTAGTCAGTGGAAGTAAAGACAAAACGATTAAATTATGGTTACGTTAATACAAACCGCGTAGAAACTAGAGAGACGCGCCGTGGCACGTCTCTACAAAAAAAGCTAAATTCCTAATGCTGCCAGCGTTGCAGGGCCAGCAATACCATCGGCGGAGAGTCCACAATCTGCTTGAAATGCTTTAACAGCATGGGCGGTTAGTTTCCCATAGTAACCTGTGGAGTTCGCATTAAAATAACCCAGGTTAGCTAAACGATTTTGCAGTTTTTTGACCTGATAGCTACTGTCACCCCGCGACAGATAGCCACTACCCCCGCCACAATAACGACTACAGCCATAACTGGTATCAGTATACTGATGCTTCTTCGGTTTATGATATCCACCGACTCCTAACGCTGATGCCGTTGCAGGGCCAACAACTCCATCGGGATGCAAGCCATTATCCCGTTGAAAAGCCATGACAGCGTGTTTTGTGTAGGAGCCAAAGTAACCCGTTGCTCTGGCGTTTAAATAACCTTGATTCTGTAACGCATATTGAACCTGTTTAACACCATAGCCACTATCGCCTCGGTAGAGGGCTGCGCTGGCGGGTTGGCTGACACTCAACACAGATAAGCCAATAGCTGCTGCTACAATCGGCATCCAGCAAGCCGTTGACATTTGACTCCAATTCACGCCCCGGAATAGTACCAAACCGCCATTGAGATGGGGTTGCCGAGGAGACTCATAAGCAGAAACAAGATGATTATAAGCAAGCGTATCCATGAAATCCTCGATGAATGGCTCAAAATTACAATAAGCAGTAGTGAATCTGATTAAAATTCAGCTACTAACCCTTAATTTATAGCTTTCAGATCAATTAACGTCCAGAGTAATTTTATGTTTTCCGCTATTTTTATTAAAACTTAACAAATTTATTGCCATTTTTGGGAGGCACAAACTTTATAGTTTACTATAAATCCAAAAATATGAATCCCCTTGGCGGAGAAAGCATGGTTAATTTTTATATCGGGATTGATTTTGGCACGTCCGGTGCTCGTTCTATTACGATTAATCCTGAAGGAACAGTGGTAGCTGAAACTCAATTTCCGTTTCCCCCCTTAACAGACTCTTCAGAATACGTTTCCCTTTGGAAAACGGCTTTATTCACAGTGATTCAAGAAATTCCGGTGAATGTTCGCCGTCAAATTCAAAGAATTGTAATTAATGGAACCTCTGCCACTGTGCTACTTTGTGATCCTCAAGGTATCCCCGTAGATTCCCCTATTTTATACAATGATAGTCGAGGTGCTACCGTTTTAGAATTGTTAAAAAAAATTAGTCCTCCTGATCATTGTGTTATAAGTGCCACTTCTAGTTTAGCCAAACTGATCTGGTGGCTAACGGTTAAAAAGATTGATATCCAACAACAATTGGGTTGCTTATACTTTCTCCATCAAGCTGATTGGTTAGCATTTTTGCTGCATGGAAAATTAGGGATTAGTGATTATCATAATAGTTTAAAATTAGGTTATGATGTAGAGAATTTTGCCTATCCCCATTGGTTAATTAACAGTTTAAAATCCCTGATCAATTTAGATCGATTGAAACTTCCTGATGTCGTTTCTCCGGGAACTCCCATCGCCACAATTACCCCAGAAATAGCAGAACAATTACAGTTACCCAAAACCTGTAAAGTTTGTGCAGGAACCACCGATAGTATCGCTGCATTTTTAGCAAGTGGGGCAAATGTTCCAGGGGAGGCCGTCACCTCTTTAGGCTCAACATTAGTTTTAAAACTCCTCAGTAAAACTCCCGTAAATAATATTAAATATGGTATTTATAGCCATCGTTTAGGGGATTTATGGTTAACGGGAGGTGCATCTAATACGGGAGGTGCCGTATTACGTCAATTTTTTAGCGATCTTGAATTGGAAACTTTCAGTCGTCAGATTAACCCTAATAATAATAGTCATTTACATTATTATCCCTTAATTAAAAAAGGCGAGCGTTTTCCGATAAACAATCCTGAATTACTTCCCACTCTTGAACCTCGTCCTGATAATCCTGTTGAGTTTCTCCAAGGGTTATTAGAAAGTATGGCTAAAATTGAAGCTCAAGGTTATCAACTTTTACAACAGCTTGGCGCAACTCCGTTAACTCAAGTTTATACCGCCGGAGGTGGAGCCCAAAATTCCACATGGACAGCTATTCGTCAGCGCTATTTAAACGCTCCTATCGTGCAACCTATTCATACAGAAGCCGCCTATGGTAGTGCGTTACTTGCCTTAAAGAAAGTAAAAAATGAAGCTTAAGATATTACTATCTCATACTCAATTAAATTCAAAATCAGGAACACTGAAGATTGCAGAGAAAACTGGAGTCAGAGATAAGGTCAAGCCCTCGGTCTGTTAGTGTGTCTCGGCTGCATCCATCGCTGGACTTCGACCTAACACCTATAAACGGGTGTTCTGCCCGTGACCTTACTTGGTTAAGCCAATGAGAGTAATCATCTTGAG
>NZ_JADEWU010000133.1:0-8408 GCF_015207485.1 Planktothrix mougeotii LEGE 06226 | reverse complement strand
GGGGACGAGGGGACGAGGGGAGTTAAGAATTTTATCAAGAAACTTTAACAGCCACTTGAGGACTTTAAAAATTTCTGTAACAATAAATACAGAAGAAAAGTATTTATTGGGTATTCCCTGCTCATCAACTCTAATCAGAAGAGGAGGAAAACCAGGGAATCAATACCTTTTTGTTTAGTATCAGTACGAGGGAAACAGACTTGATACTCACTTCCAGAGGGATCGGGACTGTGCGTAGTGTCTGAACCCTATAGAGGTGGAGTGTCTTGTATGAAAACTCAATGGCAAATTTATCGGCAATTAGAACTTATCCCGGATACGGTTTCATTACCTTCACCCGATAAAGGAACATCAGTGTTCTATCAAGGTAAATTATGGCGAGGATTGGTTAATTCCTGGAGTAAAAATTTATCCGAAACACAAAAACTTTCCCATCTCAACACCTGTTTTCAGCTTGATTATTCTGACCCTGATTTAACAGAAAAATTTAATTTGTTCCAAACGATTTGGCAATTTTTAAATCAACCGATTAACCTTTCTGAGCTTTTCCATCCCTCATCGGAACCGTATGTTTGGACAAGTTCTAATCCTTTGGGTCATATTCAATGGCATATTTATGATCCCCAAAGTGGACAAACCTATGATTTAAACTCGGAGGAAGAAGTTTTAGGTTGGTTAGAACAACGGGAGTCTAATTAGCAGAAGAGGAAATTTTGATTGTTGACACTTAACAGTTAACAGCTAATCTCTAACGAGATTTAATTCTTCTTAAAGATTGAATGGTATTAACAGTATAATCTGCAACTTGATGGATTTCTGATTCTGTTGTGAACCGACCTAAACCAAAACGAATTGAAGCATAGGCTAACTGATCAGAATGACCTAATGCTTTTAAAACGTGAGACGGTTCAATTTTTGTGGAGGTACAAGCGGAACCAGAAGACACTGCCATAATTGATTGTAATCCTAATAGTAAAGCTTGACCATCAACGCCCTCAACACTAATGTTTAAATTTCCGGCTAACCGTTGGGTGGGATGACCGTTTAAATAAATTCCGTCTAGGGTTGATAATTTTTTCCAGAGGATTTCTCGCAATAGAATTAACCGTTGATTTTCTGATCTGATTTGGGATAGAGCGAGTTCAATGGCTTTAGCAAAACCGACAATTTGAGGGGTAGATAAGGTTCCTGAGCGCATTCCTCGTTCATGTCCTCCCCCATGAAGTTGAGCCGCTAATTTAACCCTAGGATTACGCCGACGAACATACAATGCTCCGATGCCTTTTGGCCCATAAATTTTATGGGCGGTTAAAGACATTAAATCCAGATTCATCTGTTGAACATCCAGGGGAATTTTACCAACCGCTTGAGCTCCATCGGTATGAAATAAAATTCCCTGATTATGGCAAAGTTCTCCGATTTCTGCTAAGGGTTGCAGTACCCCAATTTCGTTATTAGCTGCCATGATTGAAACTAATATTGTATCGGGACGAATAGCGGTTTTGAGTTCGGCTATATCCACGATACCATCGGGTTTTACAGGAAGATAAGTAATTTCAAATCCTAAAGTTTCTAAATAATGGCAAGGATCAAGAATGGCGTTATGTTCAGTAAGGGTAGTAATAATATGTCTGCCTTGATTAAAATAAGCTTCAGCCACCCCTTTTAAAGCTAAATTATTCGATTCTGTTGCGCCACTGGTAAAAACAATTTCTTCAGGAGTTGCATGAATAGCTTGGGCAATTATTTCTCTGGCTTGTTTAATGGCGGCTTCGGCTTCCCAACCGTAGAGATGATTAATACTGGCAGCGTTGCCAAAGTGTTCGGTAAAATAGGGAAGCATTGTATCTAAAACTTGAGGATCAATCGGAGTTGTAGCGTTACAATCCAGATAAATTGGACGTTGAGACATAGCAGTTTTCAAGAATAAGGAAAAGGTTTTAATTCTTTATTTTTTTAATTCAGTTTAACATAAACTTTTAACCAATTTTCGTTTTTGCTAAACCCATAAACCGCTTAATATTCTATAATAGAGTATAAAGTGCTATTCCTCGCTAACAATTCTATGACGGAACCACAAAACGCTTTAGATCTGTTTCGGACTGCCTACGAACATCGTTATACTTGGGATGCTAACTTCCCCGGTTATCGTGCTGACATTGAACTTAAACAGGGAAATGAAGTCTACACGGGTCAGATTCAGATTCACCCCGACTTAAGTGTAGAAGTCACTGGAATTGAAGACGAAGATGTCAAGCAAAGTGTCTATACCCAACTGCGAGATATCATTACCCATCGCAAGCGAACTTCCTTTGAACAAGCTCATGGAAAAAATAAATTTAGTTTAGGGAAAACCGACGAAACGGGGGCGGTGGAAATTCTCGTTGAAGGTGATGCAATGGGCTCAAACTATTCCGTTCGCGGTCAGGAAATTTCCAGGGTTAGTCGTGTTATGGGTCGGATGGCATTTGTGATTAATACCCATGAAAGTTTAGACACCCCAGAAGGTTACATTGCCCGTCGTTATAGTGCCATATTCCGTAACCCTCAAACTCAAGAAATTATTCGAGAACTGGAGTTTGAAGATAGCTTTGAAAAAGTCGGTAACTATTACATTATGACTCGCCAAGTCGTTCATTCCCAAGAAGCGGGTCAGCCACTCACAACGGAGTTTAACTATTCCCAGGTGAAACTGCTAGAACCCGTTGGGGTTTAAGATTGGGAAGTGATCGATCCCCGGTGATGAATTTATCGTTTCGATTCCCTACAAAGAACGCTAGGATTATATTATGCAACAGCTATTTCTGCACGATTAACTAAAGGTAAACCATGGAAACATTAGCACTGACTGAAGATAACGTAGAGACGGTTTTAGACGAATTACGCCCTTATCTGATGGCGGATGGGGGAAATGTGGAAATCGTTGACATCGATGGCCCCATTGTTCAACTTCGACTACAAGGCGCCTGTGGGTCTTGTCCCAGTTCGACTATGACCTTGAAAATGGGAATTGAACGACGTTTACGCGAAAGAATTCCTGAAATTGCTGAAGTTGTAGCCGTTTCTTAAAAGGTTCCATCCCTAACTCTAGGTTCAAAGTTTCAGAGTTAATAATTCTGAACTTTGAACGAACTTTAACTTGATAGAATCCTAGATTTTCTGCTTCTTATCCCCTAGCCTATGCCCTTTCCATGCGTGTTTTATTAGTAGAAGATGATCCTAATCTAGCTGAGACTTTGGTGGAGGCTTTAGTTCACCAATCTTACACTGTGGATGTGGTCATGGATGGAATTTCAGGTTGGGAACAAGCCCAAAAATTAAGTTATGATTTAATGATTTTAGATGTGGGATTACCTCAGTTAGATGGGATTAGTTTGTGTCAAAAATTGCGATCGCAAAATATTACCACTCCCATCCTGCTGTTAACGGCTTATCACCATCGAGAAGATAAAGTTAAAGGCTTTGATGCTGGGGCGGATGATTATGTCGTTAAACCTTTTGATATTCAAGAATTATCCGCTAGAATTCGAGCCATATTACGCCGAAGACAACAAACCCCCACCGCTATTTTACAATGGGAAAAACTTCGTCTCAACGTGAATACCTGTGAAGTCACCTATCAAGATCATCCCTTAAATTTAACCCCAAAAGAATATGGATTATTAGAGCTATTTTTAAAACATCATCAACGGGTTTTTAGTTTAGATATTATTATAGAAAAACTTTGGGATTTAGAAGAAACGCCCACCGAAAATACAGTTCGGGCGCATATTAAAGGATTAAGAAATAAATTAAAAAGTGCAGGCGCACCTGGAAATTTAATTGAAACGGTTTATGGTTTAGGATATCGTCTCAAACAAGAGTCCCCTCCGCAACCTGAACCGAAAAAAAATAGTACAAAACAAGCTCAAAATCAACCTAAATTTAATCAAGCCCTTGTTCAAATTTGGGAACGGTATCGAGGTAAAATTTGCGATCGCATTACCATATTAGAACAATTTTCTCTGGCAGCCCAACAAGAAAAAATCGATCCCAATCTGCAACAACAAGCCCAACAAGAAGCTCATAAACTAGCCGGATCTTTAGGAACCTTTGGTTTAGGACGAGGTTCGGTTTTAGCCAGGGAAATTGAACAGTTATGTCAATATAAAACCTTGAGTTCTGAACAAATCCTCCATTTTAGGCAATTAGTTTTTAAACTGCGACAGGAAGTTGAAAATAATGCGCCCCATTCTCCGCCTCCAACCCCAGCAACGCCTCAACCTTCCCCCCTAAAATCCAGCCATCAAGTGTGGATTTTAAGTCAAGATCAATCCTTAATTCATTCTATACAAACGGCTAGTTTTCACTTAGGAATTGAAACCCAAATTCTCACGGCTCAATCCTTAATTACGACCCTCAAAACCTCATCTCAAGAAAAACAATATCCCCCCATCGTGTTTTTAGATTTTGATTTTTATTATTCCTATGATTTACTCATCCAACTCACCCAAGAAACCCCCTCTATTCCCGTGATTGTTTTAACAGAACAAAAGAATTTTAGTCAACGGGTTAAAGTCGCTCAATCTGGAGGAAAAGCCTTTTTACAAAAACCTGTAACTTCAGAACAAATCATTAAAGTGATAATGGATGTTCTTCGTCAAAGCTGTACCTTAAATGCTAAAGTTCTAATTGTTGATGATGATTCCCAGATTTTAGAGACTTTTCAACTCCTCCTTGAACCCTGGGGAATTCAAACCGTTACCGTTGAAGATCCGCGACATTTTTGGGAAATTCTGGAAGCCACTACCCCCGATTTATTAATATTAGATATTGAAATGCCTTATTTAGATGGAATTGAACTTTGTCAGGTTGTTCGTGCTGATCCGCGTTGGAAAAGTTTACCCGTAATTTTTCTCACAGCCCATACGAATGGAGAAATTAAACATCAAGTGTTTATGGTCGGTGCTGATGATTATTTAACCAAAACCACCGAAGCCTCTATTCTAGTCAATCGAATTTTAAACCGACTAAGGCGAACTCAAAGCTTACGAGAAGCCTCCACAAAATTTTAATTGTTTCTCGCTCATTAAATTAGCGTTTTCGGGATCATTGTTGAGTTATTAAATTTTACAAAACTATTATAAAATTTATCAAAATGATGAATAACAATTCTCAAACTGAAACTCAATTTATTGCTTCCTTGCAAGCGGTTAATCAACGATTAATTGAAGAGATTCAAGAGCGGCAACGAGTTGAAGAAGCATTACGAGAAAGTTCAGAACGCTTGAAAACGTTAATTAATGCCATGCCGGATTTAGTCTGTTTTAAAGATGGTTCAGGGCGTTGGTTAGAAGCGAATCAAGCCATGTTAGATGTGTTTCAACTCAATGCTTTAGATTATCACGGAAAATCCGATATACAATTGGCGGAATTAGTTGAACAGGTTCAGGGAACAAGCCTTTATCGAGATGCCTTAATAGCCTGTCAAGAATCCGATGAAGAAGCTTGGAACAAAAAACAGTTGTCTCAACAGGAAGAAATCATTCCACAACCCGATGGAACCTGGAAAATTTTTGATGTGATTAAAATTCCTTTATTTAATCCCAATGGAGAGCGAAAGGGATTAGTAATTTTAGGACGAAATATTACGGAACAGAAACAAACGGAAATTACTTATAAACGGTTAGCAGCCATTGTAGAATCCTCAGAAGATGCTATTATTGGCAAAACCATAGAAGGAAAAATTATTAGTTGGAATCAAGGGGCTGAACAAATTTATGGATATTCTGAAGCGGAAGTGAAAGGTCATTCATTGGGTTTATTAACTTTACCTGAACGGTCTAATGAAGTCCCTCAAATTCTAGCGAGTATTCAATCGGGAGGCAGTATTGATCATTATGAAACGGTTCATATTCGCAAAGATAGACAGCATATTGATGTTTCGTTAACAATTTCTCCGATTAAAGATAATCAAGGAAATATTATGGGAATTTCTACGATTTCCCGTGATATTAGTTATCAGAAAAGGATTGAAAAAACCTTAGAACAACTGCGTCATCAAAATGAATTAATTTTAGATTCAGCCGGAGAAGGAATTTGTGGGTTAAATCGAGAAGGTAAAATTACCTTTGTGAATCCGGCAGCAGCTAGAATGACAGGATATACGGTGAGAGAACTGTTAATGACGGATTGGCAAAAAATCACCCAAGGAAAATCCTCTCAGACCGCTCCCTCAGAACTCAGGTCTAAAATTTTTTCTACCTTACAAGATGGTCGAGTTCGTCATATCACCAATGAAGTTTTTTGGTGTCAGGATGGAACCTCTTTTCCTGTTGAATATGTTAGCACTCCCATTAAAAATCAAGGCGAAATTATTGGGGCTGTAGTAACCTTTAAAGATATTACAGAACGGCAAGCGATGGAGAAAATGAAAGATGAATTTATCTCCGTTGTCAGTCATGAACTTCGTACTCCTTTAACCTCAATTCATGGCGCTTTAGGATTATTAGCCAGTGGATTATTAGATAGCCAACCGGAACGCGCGAAACGAATGTTTGATATTGCCGTTACGAATACAACCCGCTTAGTTCGTTTAATTAATGATATTCTCGATTTAGAACGGATGCAAGCCGGACAAATTACCCTCGATAAAAAAGTCTGTAATTTAGCAGATTTAATGCTGCAAGCGACAAATGAAATGATGGGAATGGCGGAAAAAGCAGGGGTAAATGTATTAGTCCAACCCCTAGGAGTGCGTTTATGGGCTGCACCAGATCGGATTATTCAAATCTTAACCAATTTATTAAGTAATGCCATTCGATTTTCTAATGTTGATAGTTATGTTTGGTTTAATGCCACCCTAAACCACTCAACCCTCTCCCGTTCTTCTCAGGAAGTTTTAATTGCTGTTCAAGACCAAGGACGGGGAATTCCAGCCGATAAACTAGAAACAATTTTCGGTCGTTTTCAACAGGTAGATGCCTCCGACTCGCGCCAAAAGGGAGGAACTGGACTGGGACTCGCCATTTGTCGTACGATTGTCCAACAACATGGGGGGCATATTTGGGCCGAAAGTACCTTGGGTAAAGGAAGTACATTTTTTGTGCGTTTACCCGTTTTGGGGGAAGGAGAAGACCCTCATGCCTGACCCGTTAAAATTAAGTGAATATTAACTTTTGCTCTTTCCACGATTTATCCCATGACCCCAAAACATATTTTACTGATTGACGATGAAGATGATATTCGAGAAATTGCCCAACTGAGTTTAGAAATGCTGGGAGGTTGGGTGGTTCTTTTAGCAAATTCAGGACGTGAAGGCATTCAACAAGCTCAAACCCATCAACCCGATGCCATTCTTTTGGATGTGATGATGCCCGAATTAGATGGGTTAGCAACGTTTCAGCAGTTACAAGCTAACCCCGTAACTCAAGGAATTCCTGTGATTTTACTGACCGCTAAAGTTCAATCTGCTGACCAACGCAACTTCAAGGAATTAGGAGTCAGTGGTTTAATTACGAAACCTTTTGAACCTTTGGCTTTGGCAGAACAGGTGGCTAAAATTTTAGGATGGACTCTGAATTAAAGGTTTTTTTAGCTAATTTTTTCGGAAAACTATTAACTTTTGTAACAAAATACAAAATTCTATCACTGTTTGAATTTCCTTCACAAGATCTTCATGTTTTACTTTTATCTTTAATAGTGTAGTCCACCTGGTACTTCTAACAGGAGACTATATGCAACTCACCTAGGAGGTGAAGACCATGCCCTCAGTCTATCTTATGCTTCTGACCTTTGCTTTAGCTTCCATCTGGGTTTATACACAAACCTCTAACGATATCCCTTTTGTGTTAGCGGGAGTTAGTGGGCTTGTCTGTTTAATTTGGGGTTTTGCCTTTGCACATTGGGGTATTCAGCTACTAATTGTACTGGGGTTATGGCGCTTGTACAAATTTTATATGCCGGAAGAAATCAACTTGGGTTAATTTTGATTCCGTCTTTCGAGTATTGATCTATTGTTAATAACAAAAATCCCCCAAACACTACACATTTGAGGGATTCTTGCTTTTTAGAGGGTTTTTAACTCAAGGATTCTGAGATTCATCCCGGAACCTTTGAGTATTGTAAAAAAAATTAGAAGAATTACATTAAGCCGAGTTGAGATAGAATTCCTTGGCCTGTCATTAATTCCGTTGCTAAACCGATAGCGAACCCTAACATGGCTAAACGGCCATTCCAAGTTTCTGCGAAGTTTGTAAACCCAAACTTGGTGTCTTTGCTTTCCATCATCAATAACTCTCCTGTTTGCTTGAGTCAACTACATAAAAGTTAACACAACTTCAACAAGTTTGCAACGTTTCTTTAAGAAAGCTTGACAAATTCCCAAATGTCTGAACGGGAGCAGGGGATGAGGGGACAAGGGGACAAGG
>NZ_JADEWU010000132.1:0-8493 GCF_015207485.1 Planktothrix mougeotii LEGE 06226 | reverse complement strand
AGTGTTGAACCGCTCCGACCGTCCCAAGCGGTGGCGAAGCGATCTCACCTACCCCATCCTGCCGGAAGCACATCGCTTTTCTACTCTGCTGTTTAGAGGCGATCGCACTCTGTCGAACTCACGTTAAATGGATTGTATATACAATCCTAATTAGGGCTGATTATTAATCCTAAAAAATGGACACAAATCAGTAGGGGCGAGGCGCGCCTCGCCCCAGGAGATGAATTGGATTTTAAGTCATTTATACAACTGATTTAGACTTGTTATAGTGATTGAAATAGCCTACTCCTGAACCTTAAGGGGGAACTATTTTTCCCTTTATTTCCTATTTTCTATTCCCTATTCCCTATTCCCTGTATTATGTCTGAATTTCCTATTTCTGTTGATTTATATGTGGCTTCTAGTGAAGAAATTGTTGAGAATTTAATACCTTTTTTTGCTCGGCTTGATGATGATAAAGTTCAGAAAGCGATCGCTCATTTCTTTGTTAAATTTCAGCAAAAACCGGGATTAGGTGCGGTTATTTATCAGAAATTAGCTGCTTACTATTACCAACAAAATCAAGTCGATTTAGCAATTAATTTGTATTATTATTCTATTCAATTAAATCCTAAATTTGAACTCGCTTATTATGAGCTTGGAAATATTTTTGCTCAACTTCAACAATGGGAAAAGGCTATAAATACTTATAATAAAATTTTAGAATTTAAACCCAATGCAGGTCATATTGATGAAAGAATTGCAGAGGTTTATTATCAACAAGAAAACTGGGAACAAGCTCGATTTTATTATCAAAAAGCCGTTAAATCTCAGCCGAATCTTTGGCTTTCATTTTATAAACTCGGTGAAATTTATTTTCGTCAGCAAGATTGGTTAGAAGCGATCGCCACTTACCAAGTTTCAATTTACCACAAATCAGACTTTCCTTGGTCATATTTCCGTTTAGGGGAATGTTTCGCAGGAGTAGAAAATTGGCAAGCATCAGCCCAAATTTATGAAAAAGCAATTGAATTATTACCAGATTTTTATTGGGGTTATCAAGCATTAGGTCAAGTTTATTTAAAATTAGAAGCTTGGGAAAAAGCGGTTAATCTGTACCAGCGTGCTAGTCAGTTAGAATCAGATTATTATTGCTGTTATAAAGATTTAGCTTATGCTTATCTGAGGTTAGGAGAATGGGAAAAAGCGTTAAAAAATTATCAGAAAGCAGTTGAACTGAAAATAGAACTCTCTCCCCAAGATCAACAATGGAAAGATATTTTAAGCCAACTCAAAAATCAGCCTATTGAATTCAGCAATACTATTGATTATCCTAAAAGTATTAAAGTATTTCTTCCCTTTCCCATTAGTTCAGTGTTATTTAGTCCTGGTAGTTATTCAGTTATTGAACAATTTCACAAAAATCATATTGAATTTACCCGTAACCCAGAACAAGCAGATTTAATTATTTCTGAACATTTGAAAGTTTTAGAACTTTTTACCTATAAATATAAAGATCATAAAAAATATCTTTTATATACAGAAGAACCTCGAACTGACATGAATTTTTCTCCAATAATTTCTCTGGATGAAATAGATATACCTATTATGAATATCTATACTCAGGATGTTTTTATCAATAACTATACTTGTTGTATTTGGCATAAAAGAGTAGACGCTGTTAATCAATCTTTATCCTTATTAAAAGATAGTCATTTTAATCGTAAAAAAAATAAAAAAGTTGTAACATTAACGACGAAAAAAAAGAATTATAGCTTATTTAGAGACGGAAATAATATGGATTTGAATGAGTTACGCTGTGAAATTGCCTTAATAGGGTATTATTTAGGAAAAGTTGATATCTATGGTCAAGGTTGGGAGAAAGGTGTGTCTTTAGAAGATTCCAGGGAGGGAGATTGGACAATCAGAAAATTGGAAATTTTACAAGATTATCATTTTAATCTGTGTTTTGAGAATACCATTGCTCCCTATTATTGTACAGAGAAAATTTGGGATGGGATTATTGCAGGGTGTTTACCGATTTATTATGGAGGAGAACATTCAACGATTTATGAAGACTTCCCACCGAATAGCTTTATTGATTATTGTCAGTTTAACAGTCCCATAGAACTCTTTAACTATATTGATCAGATGGAATGGTCAGAATATCAGCACAGGATGAATTTATGTATTAACACGTTTAACAAAATGGCTAAAATTATGAAAGAAAATCAATATTTTATCCCAAACCGCACAGATTGTTTAATTAAAAGAATGATCGCGATGTTTGCTTAAAAAATTCTTAAAACCTATCAACAGTAAGGGGAACAATTTATGGATAATCATTCTATGCTAGAAACTTATATTAATCTAGGTCAACAATATTATCAACAGAAAAATTGGCAAGAAGCTCTTGTCAATTATCAAAAAGCGATTGAAATTCAACCGAACACCCCTTTGATTCATTATCAAATTGGAGAGATTTATTGGAATTTGCAAGACTGGGAAAATGCGATCGCCGCTTTTCAACAGGAAATAACCCTTAATGCTAATTTTCCTGGGTCATATTTTTTTATGGCAAATAGTTTGATGCAATTAAGATTATGGAAACCTGCGATTGATGCTTATTTAAAAGCTTTACAATTACAACCGGATTTTGTCTGGAGTTACTATGGTTTGGGTTATGCTTATTTCCAAGATCATCAATGGGAAAATGCGATCGCAAATTATTTAAAAACAATTGAATTAAAGCCAGATTTAATTGATAGTTATCAAAACTTAGGTTATTCTTGCATTAAATTGGGTCGCTGGAATCAAGCTTTAGAATATTATAACCAATTATTAACCTTTGAAGGAGCAGTTCTTTTTCCTCCCCATAACTATTTGCGAGAAATGTTAATCCAAGGGAAAACAGTTCAACTCTTAGATAACCCTAAACGTCCAGACTCAAAAATCATTAAAATTTTCCAAGCTGACCCCGGTTTATATAGTATGATTAATCAGCAATCTTCTGGTTATCAAAAACAAGTCTTTTCTGGTCTTAAAGATCAAGGAATTGAGGTGACACAAGATCTTCGAGAAGCAGATATTATTATTTCTCAATATTTTGTGGTTTTAGAAAGTTTTGCTCGTCAATATGGTCAGATCAAAAAATACCTTTTATATACGGAAGAACCTCGGTTTGATCTAAACTTTGAGAATAAAGTTAATGTAGAGGGTGTAGATATCCATATTATGAATATTTACACGGGGGATGTATTTTTAAATAATTATAGTTTATGTATTTGGCGGAGTAATGTGTTTAGTCAACCCTTAAACCCAATAATTGAGGATGATTTTTGGCGACCGCAAGACAAAAAAATTGTGGCGTTGATGTCAAAACATCCGGTTGCTGGCTTTACGACTTTAGTTCGGGATGGAAATAGTATTGATTTGTATGAAATCCGAAATCACATTGCTTTAGAAGGTCATCGTTTAGGGAAAGTGGATATTTATGGAAAAGGTTGGGAAGCGGGAGTAACCATCGAAGACTCTAGGGATGGAGACTGGACAAATCGCAAGTTTGAAATTCTCCAAGATTATCATTTTAATCTGTGTTTTGAAAATACGATAGCTTCCCATTATTGTACTGAAAAAATTTGGGATGCGATTATTGGAGGTTGTTTACCGATTTATTACGGTGGACAAAATTCAACAATTTATGAGGATTTTCCCCAAAATAGTTTTTTAGACTATTGTGAGTTTAATCATCCTCAAGAGTTATTCCAATATATTGAAAAAATGACATTTTCGGAATATCGAGAACGGTTGAATTTGTGTATTGAGACGTTTAATCAAGTCGGGAAAACTTTAAAAAACAATAATTTTTATATTCCGAAACGGACGGATAATTTAGCGAGAAAAATTAGAAGTATTGTTTTTGTTCTATAATACCCATAATCTGAGATACTGCTACAATCGGTGCTGTAACGGCTCTTAAGATGCGTTTTCCTAACGAGACGGGTTGAAATCCCATACTAATCGCTGCTTGAATTTCCTCCTCCGTCCAACCCCCTTCTGGCCCCGTTGCAATCATGATTTTATCGGGTATTTTCTCAGCTATAATTGATATTAATTCTAACATAAAAGGTTGATAATTTCCTCGACTTTCACAAATATATTGAACAGAAAATTGAGTGTTACTTATCAAGGTTGATAGAGTTAATAATCCTTGTGGAAACAAAACCGGATCACAAATTTTGGGAATAATTTGACGTTCCGATTGTTCTGCGGCTTCTGTGGCAATTCTGCGCCACCGTTCTACCTTTTGAGGGCTAGGTTTTAAGATTGTTCTTTTACTAATAACTGGGATAAATTGTGTTACGCCTAATTCCGTACAACAGCGCACAATTTCCTCAAATCCATCTCCTTTCGGTAAGGCTATAATTAATATAATTTCAACAGGTAATTCGGTTTGTATGGAGACAGTTTCGATTAATTTAGCTTGGGGAGAAACAGAAGGTAAATTAACCATTAATTCTGCTATCCACCATTGACCTTGACCTTCAATAATAATAAAGCGATCGCCCTGTTTCAACCGTAACACTCGACCCAAATAATGCTGTTGTTCAGCCGTTAAAATTAAGTGTTCGTCTTGAATTTGTTCAGGAGCGATCGCAATGCGTTGAAGTTGAACCATTGGTAATAAAGGATTAAAGAACTCGGTTAGTTACTCTAACCTAAAATCCTCCCCGTTCAACCTAACTACTGGACTTTCAGTTTTTCTAAATATTCTTCAATTGCTTGAGTGGCTAACTCAACCACGGGTTTCCCTAGTCGTTTAGATTCAGCTTTTAACTGATTATAAATAGAATCTCGAACACTAACCCGATGCCGGATTTTGCTCGTATCTAGGGGAGTATCAGAATCGCTAATCTCTGGTAGGGTCTGGCTACCCGTAAAAACGGGTGCTTCTTGAGTTTCAATGTTCATTGAGGCCGTCGTTGAGTAAGAGGTTATAAACTTGCGAAGCGCATCAAAGCCGACACGATAGCAAAAATCCCCAAAACTCTCTTCGGGTTTCCGATCCTGTTTAAAATAAACTAAGATCGGAGTCAGAAAAGTTTCGAGATCGTGAATCGATAAGCGATCCACAAAAGCTTCAGCCAATCGTGTCTGATTCGGAGAACCCCCTAACCAAATTTGATAGGTATTAGGAGCACTCCCAACAAAGCCTAACTCCGCCATATAGGGTCGAGCACAACCATTAGGGCATCCCGTCATCCGAATGACAAAATGCTCTTGTTGTAAACCTACACTGTCCAACAATACCCGAATCCGTCCCAATAGACTAGGGATGACCCGTTCTGATTCGGTCATGGCCAATCCGCAGGTCGGTAATGCCGGGCACGCCATCGAATAGCGTTCTAGGGGATCAATTTCCGTTTCGGTTTTAATCCCGTGTTCTTGAAGCAGAGTTTGAATCTTGGGTTGAACCTCTGGGGAAATTTCATACAGAATCACGTTTTGGCTGGCCGTGACTAACATCGGCACTTGAAACTGTTCAACAATTTGGCGTAAAACCGTTTTCAGGCGGAAATTTCCTTCATCTTTAATCCGACCATTATCAACAGAAATTCCCAGAAATAATTTACCATCTCCTTGTTCGTGCCATCCTAAAAAATCCTGATAATTCCAAGCGGGTAACGGTTTAAAGGGTTTAAAGGATTTTCCGAAATATTCTTCGGCTTTTTCACGGAATTGATCCACACCCCAATCATGAATTAAATATTTCATTCTGGCGTGACGTCGATTGGTGCGATCGCCATAATCCCGTTGAGTAGCAACAATGGCTTTTACCGCATCATAAATATCCTCTTTATCCACATAGCCAATTTCATCAGCAATGCGAGCAAAGGTTTCTTCTTTATTATGAGTCCGTCCTAAGCCACCCCCGACTAAAATATTAAATCCTTCTAACTCTCCAGCCGCATTTGTAATCACCACTAAACCCAAATCTTGAGTATAGATATCCAGGGAATTATCCCCTGGAACTGTCACCGCACATTTAAACTTGCGGGGCATATAATAAGTGCCATAAATGGGTTCTGGGGAGTCCGTATAATTCGTACCATTTGTATTGCGAAGACGAGCCACTTTTACCTCTGGATCTTCTTCTGCGCTAATAAATTTTTCCCCATCTAACCAGATTTCATAATAAGCTCCTGTTTGGGGAGTCAACAGATCAGCAATATGATGGGCATAAGTACGGGCATATTCATAATCAGGGCGATTTTTATAAGGAGCCGGAGGAGCTAAGACATTGCGGTTAATATCTCCACAAGCGCCTAAAGTTGACCCCATACTATTAATAATAGAAGCCAAAACTGTTTTAAGATTTTTCTTTAAAACTCCGTGTAATTGGAACCCTTGACGAGTGGTAGCCCGAATGGTTTGGTTGCCATATTCATCGGATAAGCGATCCAGCGTTAAATACAATTCAGGTGGAATAAAGCCCCCAGGACTGCGGGTTCGCAGCATCATTCCATAGTCTCTTTCCTGTCCTTTAACCCGATTATCTCGGTTATCTTGTTGATAAGAGCCATGAAACTTGAGAATTTGAATTGCATCTTCGGAGAAGTAATTCAAATCATTGAACAGTTCTGTGGCGAGGGGTTCGCGCAAGAAATTGCTGCGTTCTTTAAGCCCTTCTACTTTCGAGGGTTTATTAACCTTGGGAGGTGTTGCGGATAGAGTCATGAGCGTGTGATACCTTTTTCAATAAAAAACCTTTACGGGTTCAACGGTTTGGCTGTGATCAACCCCAGTTCAACCCGATTGTTTTCAATCCCCTGTAATTCGGTCGGAATTATCGGTATTAAATTTGATCGTAACATGGGGGTAGTCACAATTGTCCCGTATCGTGACCCCCTCCGTCCTAAGTCAGAATGATTATTTAACAGTTCACCAATAACCAACAATGCCAGACGCGCTAATGTACGATGAGGAGACCTTTGTGGTCTTAGAAACCCATCAACCCGAACAGTTTATGACGGTTGCAGAACTCCTGGAAAAGCTCAAATCCGTTTTATCAGAATGTCAAGACAATTTACCCCAGGATTTACAACGCTTTACCACCATTGAAGAACAAGCCAAGCATCTGCTTGATACAAGCTGTGACCTAGATGTGGGTGCGGGTCAATATCTCCAATGGTATGCGGTGCGGTTAGAAAAGTAACCGTTACTCCCGGACGCTGACCAAAAAAATGGGATACAAGCCTCGCCCTTCTAGGGCGACTTTAGAAACTTAAAACTATTGGAATGTGCGATCGCGCAAGAAAATTAGCCCCAGGGTAATCGCCTCAGAATCCAAAATAGCCTGTACAAACCATCAGGGCTAAAGTGTAAATAGATTTTGACCCTAACGCCACTATTCACAGCGATTAGATTGGGAAATAACAACGGCTATATAGGAGAAGTGCAATGCAACCCATGCGACAAGGTGACGTTCTTTTAATTCCCCGCACAATACATCAAGGTACTAAGAAAGACCATCTGGTGCTTGCCCTGGGTGAAGCCACCGGACACAAACACCAAATTTCAAACGGACAAGCAGAACTCTATGAACGGGATGGGACGCTGTATCTGCGTGTCTTGTCTGAGTTTGCTACCCTCAGCCACGAAGAACATCATGCGCTGCAAATTCCCCAGGGGGATTGGGTCGTGCGGATTCAACGGGAGTATGAACCCAGCAGATGGCGTCCTGTTGCTGATTAATCTATTGTCCTAGACTCAACAGATCATCGTGGGACGGGTGGCGAGTGCTGCAACGAGTGATGCAGCCTGCATTTTCATGTCTGGCACGTTCCTCTTGATGTCACTTCTGCCCGTGAAGCCATTTGCTGGGCAAACTGGGATGTTGACCCGGAAGCTTTTGCAGTAGAAACCTAAAAATTGCTGATTTGGCAATCATCCCACAACTTCCTTTTGGTGGGTTTGATGGCGATCGCTCTCCTAAACAAATTTGAACAACTGGATAATCTCATGAAACTAGATTTATCGCTATATTTAGCGAACGGAAGGCTTAAAGAACCTCTATCTGACTTTTTTCAACAGCATACATACCTGGAAAAACTTAATTTAAACAGTAATTCTCTGACAGCACTACCACCGGAAATTGGTCAGTTGCAAAGTCTACAAACACTTAATTTAAACAGTAATTCTCTGACAGAACTACCACCGGAAATTGGTCAGTTGCAAAGTCTACAAACACTTCATTTAAAGGATAATTCTCTGACAGAACTACCACCAGAAATTGGTCAGTTGCAAAGTCTACAAAGACTTTATTTAAGGGATAATTCTCTGACAGAACTACCACCGGAAATTGGTCAGTTGCACAGTCTACAAAGACTTTATTTAAGGGATAATTCTCTGACAGAACTACCACCGGAAATTGGTCAGTTGCACAGTCTACAAACACTTGATTTAAGGGATAATTCTCTGACAGAACTACCACCGGAAATTGGTCAGTTGCAC
>NZ_JADEWU010000011.1:0-98265 GCF_015207485.1 Planktothrix mougeotii LEGE 06226 | reverse complement strand
TGACAATGAACCGTTTTGAATCGTACCTATAACAAAGGTGGAATTATCAAGGAGCCGTGTGAAGCGAAAGTTTCATGCACGGTTTTGAAGGAGAGGTAGGAGTGGTAACGCTCCTATCGACTCTAACGGTTGTTAGGTAAGGTTGTTATTAGCAGTACAAACGGTGAAAACGAGTTTTAAGACTACGGAAGCATGGAATACTGTAAATTGGGCGAAAGTCCAAATAAAAGTATTTAAGCTGCAAAAGCGAATTTACCAGGCATCATTATCGGGACAAAATGCGAAAGCTCGGAAGCTCCAAAAACTTCTAGTTAAGTCATACTACGCCAAACTCTTAGCAGTTAGAAGGGTAACTCAAGACAATCAAGGCAAGAAAACAGCCGGGGTAGATGGGGTTAAATCCATCACACCCAAACAACGACTAGAACTTGCCCAAAACCTGAGTAAATACCAAAAGGCAAAACCACTCCGTAGGAAATGGATACCCAAACCCAACGGTGAGGAAAGACCTTTAGGAATCCCAACTATAAACGATAGGGTTAGGCAAGCCTTGGTTAAATCTGCATTAGAACCCCAATGGGAAGCCAGATTCGAGGGTGAAAGCTACGGGTTTAGACCCGGACGGTCAGCCCATGACGCAATGTCACGAATTTTCCATAGCATCAAACAAGGTGAATATTACATCCTAGATGCTGACATCTCGAAATGCTTTGACCAGATTAACCATGAATACCTACTGTCCAAAATTGATTGTCCATCAACTATAAAAGCACAAATCAGACAATGGTTAAAAGCTGGAGTGATGGATAACGGCATATTTGAAGCAACAGAGGCAGGCACTCCGCAACGAGGAGTCATCAGTCCTTTACTTGCAAACATCACACTGGATGGAATGATTAGGTCTGTTGAACAGAAATTCCCTAAAAAGAAAAGCACTGTTCAAGCCAAAGTTATTAGATATGCCGATGATTTCATTGTGGTAAGCCCACAATTAGAAGTCATTCAACAATGCCAAATTGCCATAGAAGAATGGCTAAAACCCATCGGGTTAGAACTGAAACCAGCTAAAACTCGGATATGTCATACATTAAGAGAAATCGAAATAAATGATGAAAAGGTAAAACCAGGATTCGACTTTCTGGGTTGGAACTTTCGACAATATCCAGTTGGCAAACACCATTCTGGTAAATCAAGTGGAGGAAGAAAATTATTAGGATTCAAAACCTTAATAAAACCCAGCAAGAAGGCAATCAAAGCTCACGCGGACAAGGTGAAGGAAGTGATTAAAACACACAAAACTGCACCTCAATACGCACTAATCAAAAACCTAAATCCTGTTATAAGAGGATGGTGTAATTATCACTCCAAAGTTGTTTCCAAAGAAACATTCTCCTCTTTAGACCACATCACATGGCAAAGATTAAGAGCATGGACAGTCAGCAGATGCGGTAAAGCAAGTTACGGGAAACTGAAAAATTACTTCAGAAATAATGGTAAGAAAACATGGAGTTTTGAAACCAAAGATGGTTTTAAATTATTAACCCATGCAGAAACACCTATTACCCGTCATGTAACCGTAAAACCTGAAGCATCACCTTATGACGGAAACTGGACTTACTGGAGTACAAGAAAAGGAACCTCTTACGATGTTCCCAAACGAGTAGCAACTTTGCTCAAAAAGCAAAAAGGTAAATGTAACTTCTGTGGACAATATTTCACTTTAGAAGATATTGCAGAAATCGACCATATTCTTCCCACAAGTTTAGGTGGGAAAGACGAATATAAGAACCTGCAATTATTACATCGCCATTGTCACGATATTAAAACGGCAACAGATGGGTCTTATAACCCAAAAGAAACCGGATGCTCTGATGATAACAGTCAACTAGACTAGGAGCCGTGTGCGGTGAAAGTCGCACGCACGGTTCTGAATGGGAGTCGGGGGTTGTAAAGCCCCCCTCGACCCCTAATACTCAAGATCAATTGTGATGGCAGCCTTCAAGCACTTAACTTGAGATGACAACATTTTCTGACAGGATAAACAATAGGCTACGGCTTTAGGGTAGGCACAAATCAACCTCGGTTGTTTGTTAACAACAACGATCTAGGTCAAAGTATCTTTACTGCTTCCTATTCCTCAAGAAGGGGTGCAAATGTTGAAATGTCCTGATAGTGTTGATCCGTGACTTAAGTTTAGTGTCAAACTTTTACCTTTCCTCAAATCATTAGGGAAGATAGGTTGGTTTGCCATGTCCTCGATCCCACAAGGGATGTGTCTCCGCTAAGAGGTTTTATGAGTCCTTCTCCCAATCGCTCCTCTCAATCTAAACGTTCTTCCCGCTCAAGTCCAGTTAATGAGCCAGCCGTGAATATGTCTAAAGATATCCATTTGGATGCACCTCATGAGAGTGAACGTGTCATCCCCGAACCGTTAAAAGAAACACCACCAGAACCAGAAAGTGCTGATCCAACACCCCAAGAGGGTGCATTGGATCAGCCTGAAATGATGGAATCCGAAGAAGAAACAGAGGAGGAATCTTCTGAATTTTCTGAGTCTTCTGAATCTGTAGAACGTCTCTGGCAACATCCAATTCCACCACCTAGCGAAGCTCGCCAGTATCGGGCTATTGGATTAGTTCATGGCCGATATATTGCTTCTGCGGATCAGTTTACCCAAGGAACTTTACTCACCAGTGAAGGAAAACTTCTGGATGCGGTGTTATTAGGTCGAGTTATGAGTTTAGTGAAAAAACATATTGACTTAGATCAAGATCATCTTTGGGTGGTTTATCCTCGGACACGTCAACAAGAAGGAAATTTACACGTTCAAATTATGGGGGTTTGGGAACCTGAAACCCTCCGATCTGATGAATCTGAAATTTCCGATGAATCTTCACCTGAAATCAAAGATTCTGCACCGATTTCTGAGGGATCAAAATTAGCAGAATCCGATCACAAAACTGAAACCTTACCAGAAGTAGAACAGGGCTATTTTTCCATTCGAGGTGAGGTTGTTTATCAATCTCAAGAAGTCGAGAAATATGTCATTGTTAAAATTCGCCAAGCTCCTCGTAAAGATAATGATAAACCCAAGTTTTTTAAACTGAAACTGATGGGAATTGCAGGAATGAGAGCCGTTGGTCATTTCTGGGATTTACACGTTCAGTTACAGGAAGATTATTTGGTGATCCAAGAAAGTCATGATATCGGCTTTCTTCCCACTAAAAAGCGCAAACCTCCCTTTCAAAAAGGTGGCCCCAGAAGACAACCAGGTCAGGGTTACTCTAGTGCGGGATCTCGTCCTCCCTATAAGCCTAAATTTCAATCGGATGCGCCTCCGCCTCCTCCCCGTCGAGAACCCCTGGCTAAACCGTTAAAACGGAAAGCGTCATCAGACGAAAGTTAAAGCTATTAGTCGTTTTTTTAACAATTAATATTAATTGAAATTCCCCAAAACCAAAAGCTAGGGGAATTTCAATTAAACCAACAGAGCATTGAATAAATAACCGATACTGATAATTCCAAACGTCACCAAACTAATAAAAACTGTTAAAAGTTGAGGACGAAGAACTTTTCTGAGAATGACAATTTCAGGAAGGGAAAGGGCGGTTACAGCCATTGTAAACGCTAATACTGTTCCCAGAGGCATTCCTTTATTCACTAGCGCTTCTGTAATGGGCATTACCCCTGCAATATTCGCATAGAGGGGAACACCCAAAATCACAGCAACGGGAACCGCTAAGGGATTCTCAACCCCTGCTATTTGCGTGATTAAAGTTGTGGGAAGATAGCCATGAATCATCGCACCAATCGCAATTCCTACGATAACATAAAGCCAAACGGATTGGACAATTTGGCTCGACTGAAACCATCCCTGTTGAAAGCGTTGTTTCCAGGTTAAATATTCTGACTCAATATTATCTTCTGAATATAATCCTTGTCGAGATTTCTGAAGTTCCCAAACAAAAGATTCAACCCATTTTTCTAATTTGAGTTCTCCGATAATATATCCGGCTGCGATCGCTAATCCCACACCAAAACCAATATACAATAGTGTCACCTTCAACCCAAATAATCCCCACAGCAACACTACAGCGACTTCATTAACCATCGGTGCGGAAATTAGATAGGAAAATGTCACCCCCAGGGGAACACCCGCTTCTAAAAACCCAATAAATAAAGGAACCGCAGAACAGGAACAAAAAGGCGTAATAATCCCGACTGTAGCCGCTAATATATTTCCCCCTAATGTCCGTTTTCCTTCTAAAATTCGCCGCACTTTCTCTGGTTCTAAAAAGCTTTGAAATGTCCCAACGATAAAGCTAATAACTATTAGCAACGTTAATATTTTAGGGACATCATAGAGGAAGAAATGTAAGCTGGCTCCGAGATGAGATTCTATTGATAAACCTAACAGTCGCGTTACGATCTGGGTAGCCAACCAGTCAAAAAGATAAAAGGGATCGAACATAATTTATCCTTCTATTTTTAAACTGATAGTAGCGGTTGAATTTCTGCGGGTGTGAGCACTTTTCCTTTACTGACAACTTTGCCATTAACAACTAATGCAGGGGTAGACATTACCCCACGTTTCGCAATTTCGATGGGGTCAGTAATATGGATCACTTCTGCATTGAGGTTGAGGGAGGCGAGTGCTTCCTGAGTATTGGCTTCTAACTGCTGACATTTTTTACAACCTGTTCCTAAAACTTCAATCTTGATAATAGTCATGACTTAACTCCTTTTCTTTATAGAGGGTTAGGTGGTTAAGTCCTAGAATAATCCTTATACTTATGTATAAGGTCAAGGGTTTTTAGAAATTTTTTCAATCTTTTTCCAAAACGATACATTGATGAGTCGGATCAGGATGGTCAAAATTTTGATGACATTGTTCTAATAAGGGTAATAATTCATCGTGTAAGGTCTGCAATTTTTGAATATTTTCTTGAATATCTTGAATTTTTTGGCTGAGTCGGTCATAAACGGCTTGACAGGTGAGTTCTCCCCCATCTTTTAACACTAAAATATCTTTAATTTCATCTAAACTTAACCCCAAAGATTTAGCGCGAGTAATAAAAGCAATCCGCTCTATATCTTCCTGACTGTAAAGCCGATACCCTGCAACCGTGCGTTGGGGAGAGGGAATTAATCTAATCCGCTCGTAAAAATATAGGGTTTGGGGATTAAGTCCTAAACGACGAGATACTTCACCGACTTGGAACATTGCATTTGCTCCCGATTGTCACTTCAAACCCATCTGTTTTAATCGAGTTTCAATAAACTTTTTCCCTTGTTTTTCCCCATCTTGAATCAAGCGATTAATCATTTCTGGAGAGCGATCTAATTTACTTTCATAATTCAATAGTTTGGCTAAATCTTCAGACATTTCAATCATCGGAATATGGTAATCTTGGTCAGGATCATCAGGAAAAGATTTAGGAATTTTCATCGGTTCTTTAACATCTATTTTAGCCAGAAATTCCTCATTAAATGCTCCCCTTAAAAAGAGATTATTCAGGTTTTCGATTTCACCAAGGCTTTGAAATAAAGACAGGTTTCCCTCTAATTCATTACGACGATCAGCAATATCATCGGCCTCCGTAGGAATCTTATCCCTAGTTGTGGGATTGATTTTAATCACCCAAATTTCTTGGGGAAGATTAGCAATTCCCACAAAATTGCTTTTAATCAAAGAATCAATCGGTGGATTATCAGAAAAAAGTCCGTCCCAATAAGCCATTTCTTCAATAGAAACAGCCGGGAAAAGGTTCGGTATGCAAGCAGAAGCCAAGATATGTTCGAGTTTAATCGCTTCGCGATAGGAGTTGAATTTATGTAATCTCCCTGTGAGGATATTACAAGCGCCGATCAGTAAAATTGGAGGTTCGGGTTGCATACCCCAAGTCGCTAATTCTGAGAAATCAATATGAGATCCTAGTAATTCTTCAAAATCAGTAAATCGACGGCGTAAACCTTGGGTCGCAAAGGAAAACCAAGCTTTAACAATCGGTGAATAAGGACTTAAATTGTACTGAGGAATTTTCCCTTTGCTGACCCATTCCAGAGTTTTAATTGCAGAATCGTTAAAAAACTTTTCTTGAGCGGTTTGGGCTGTATTATCTTCCCAAAAGTCAATCAGTCTTTTCCAAACAATATCATCTCCTTTTTTCAGGGCGTACCAGATGAGAAAAGCACAGATCGCGCCTCCAGAAGTTCCACTTAAGCTGACAATATTAAAATAATCTTGAATCTTATTTTCAAATAGGGCTTTAAAGACACCCGCCGTGAAAGCGGTTTGGCTTCCTCCTCCCTGACAAGCGATCGCAATTTTGGGCTTCATAATAGAATTTATTCTAAAGGTTTTCGGACTAATGGGTGCAAGGCTGGATCAGTTTAACTGGATCAAAACAAGTATATCTTATTCACTACAATTAAAACGTTTTGTCAACACGGATGATCTACTTGTCCTATCCCATAAACCTATTTGATCCTTGCTCAACCATTTCTTTAATTTATACAAGATTAGCGATCGCAATTTAACAAAAACTTAACTTAAAATCGGGTTAAATGCTGAATGGCTTAACTTGTTAAACCTTAATTTAATTCATCTTGGGATTATTGTTAAGATATTCTAATCATTTTTCTCAAATTCTTTTATTTTTTAAAAGATTGTCAGGGAATCTTGATATTTTATTAAAAATGATTCTCAAATAGTTGACGGCAGCATGGGGGTTCTGGTATATTTAGAAAATACCGCTCAAGGGGTTAGTGTGTCTATTTGCGAAAACAGAGGCTAAAACCCTTATTCTTTCGTAAAATATCTGGATTTCCTGACTCAATTTCTGCTTTACGATCCATCAATTTTGGGGATAAATCCTTCAGCGACTGAGAGGGGGATTGACAAAATTACCAATTTATGCAATTAGACGGGAAGAGAAGAGGTGATTTTAAAATAACTGGGTGTTTTCGTCTCTAACTCTAATTAAGTCTGACTTAATCTAAACTAATTTGAGAACCCCAAATATTTTGAGGAAGAAATGCTCGATCTAGGGGAATAGAAGCAACGGGTTCTGTGAGGGTAAAGGTTCCTGATTCAATCCATTTTTTTAACTCTTGGGCAATTTCACGAGAACGGGAAATACTGGCTACAGGTGCAGTTCTGACCATTTTTCCATCAATAGAAATTTTGCCTTTTTTCAGTTGACTATAGGAAACTAAACCAAAGGTGGGACGAACCCGTCGAGGAATGGCAAAATCTACTACAGGTGCAACAATATTTTGATCAGAAACTGCACAACGAGCAATCACATCTTCATTCAAAACGGGTAAAGGTATCCCCACCCCCAACATTAATGAAGGGCCATAATTTTTAAAATAGCAACCTCTGACCCAATAAGGATTCATTTGTTTTGCATCTCCAATTAACGCTAACGTTGCAGCAGGGCCGATGGGGGTGCGATTGTCTAGGCGTTTTTGCAGGGGAAAATGTTGAGTTCCTTCCCAAGTAATATAGCCAATTCCGCCTCCTAAAAAAATCCGAGTCCCAATTCCAATCAGTTGTAAATCAGGATCATTAATTAAGGGAGAAATTGCACCCGGATTAGAATAAACCGCATTTCCTAAATAGGGTTGCAGGGGGCCTAAATAAGTATAAAGCGGGCGATCGCCACCATTAACTCCGACAATAAAATTTTGATAGAGATTGCGAGGATTGAATAAATAAAATTGGTTAATCGTATCACGGGTAATTGTAGTTTCAAAAGAACTGCGGGGATAACAATCAGAAACCACTCCTGATGCTTTGAGATGCACCGATTTTCCCGCAATTAAATCTTCAATCACATGACCCCCCCCTTGTTCATTTCCCTCTTCCCCATCTTCCATCATTTGACTCGCGCCCAGGTATAAATCAACGGAGCCAAAGCCACTATAGGCAAGAACCCCATTTAACCAACAGGTTTTAATATTAATCGGGGGATCGGTATGACCTAAATTAATCACCGCCCCAGAGGCTTCCATCGGTTCAAAAGTTCCTGTGGTAATGACATCCACCTCTTGAGCAATTTGGGGAATAGTATCGGGGGTAACTTTGGCTTTGAGTTCTTCCACAGTCCAAACAACGGCACGATTCTGAAGAATTTTATCGTTAATTTCAGCAATAGTTTTCATTAAATTTTGACACCCCTATAATCTCATTGTCGGTATTTCATATTTTCAAATTGTCGGAAATTATTGTTTCCACTGATCCAGAATATCTCGAATTAGGATTTCTTTGACTAAAACTTGTCCGACAACGGTTAACGGTAAGGCTAAAAGTAAACCCAGAAAGCCAAAAAACGTGAGAAAAAAGCCTTGGGAGAGTAAGGTAATTGCAGGTAAGAGGGAAACTTGTTGCGCCATGAGATAGGGCATTAAAAAATTGCTTTCCGCTTGTTGAATCAGAAAATATAAAATAAAAACAAACCCAGCCTTCCAAGGATCTTCTAATAAAGCAATCGCCATCGGAGGAATCACACTCAAAGTTGGCCCAATATTGGGAATTAAGTTGAGTAATCCTGCTAATATAGCATTGGCAAAGGCTAACGGAACTTGTAAGACTAAAAGCCCTGCTAAACTACAAACCGCCACAACACTCATATCAATTAAAGCTCCAACAACCCATAGTCCTAACGCTATTTCACATTGATCTAAAATCCCATTCATTCGTTGACGGTAAAAGGAAGGGATGAGTTGAATAAATGCTCGGCGATAAGCTATAGGATCAGCTAATAGCATGATTGTTAAAACTAGAATTAATAAAAAGCCGAGAAGTCCTCCTAATGTATTTCCTACAAAAGCCCCAACCCCACCAATTAAAGGATTTCCGATGCGTTGTAACTGTTGAATTAGGGCATTAATTTGTAAATCTACCTGAAATAAATTTTGCCAAAAATCGCCAGGGAGTTGCGTTTTTAAGTAATTAATCCAAAGATTTAGCCGTTGTAATCCTCGTTCTAACCCTCTCGGAACTCGTGTAGCGAGTTCTTGTAATTGGTCAAATAAAGGCGGAACAACTAACAAGAATATCGTTACAAATCCTAAAATCAGTAAACTAATGGAGAACAATACCGCCCAAGAGCGTTTAATTCCAAAGCGTTGTATCCATCGAGCTAATTTATTCAGGGCGGTTGCTAAAACAATCGCAGCAAAAACAAGTAATAAAGCTTGTCGAACTTGCCAAAGGATATAGATGGCACAGAGAATTGCGCTAAAACCGAACCATTGCCCTAGTGTCACAGGATAAACACCGATGAGATGAAATTCTGATCTATTATGATCGATTTCAGTCTTAAGAATATCAATTATCTGTTAAACTTAAGCGATCGCATCCTTTAAAATTAAAGATGCGATTGCTCATTCTGAAGCGAACAGTCAGTAAATTTTCAATCCGTTTCCCGACGTTCCCTTTTGCGATTCTTTACCTTCTATTCCGGTTGTTGAGAATGTTGTCTCATTCGCCAACTGAAGAGAAGGGCTAGAATAACCGAAGGTAAGCAAACCGCAATAGCGGCAAGAATTGAGGATTCAGGAATCGAAAGCAAGGGGCCAACGAACTTGATCACAACCGATAGTCCTAGGGACAAAAGTAGAACTTTGAGTAGAAATGTAATTTTGTTATCCATAAAGGGCATTTTATAAAAGGTGATGGTGCGATCGCCATTTAATAGTTTACCATTTATCGATCCATTTAAACACAATCATGCAAAACCAAAACCCTGAATTATTAGAAAAAATTCGTCAACAGTTTGACTCAGCCCCCTATCCTAGAATTCCCTTAGAACAATCACCTAAAACCGAATATGAATTGCTATTTATCCATAATTTAGTCACTTCCTATTATTTAAGATATCAGAAAGTTATTAATACAGAAGGTAAAATAATTTTAGATGCAGGTTGTGGAACTGGATATAAATCCTTAGTATTAGCAGAAGCGAATCCAGGGGCTAAAATTGTGGGGATTGATATTTCTGAACAATCGATTGAACTAGCCAAGCAGCGTTTAAAATATCAGGGTTTTGACAATGCCGAATTTTATGTATTGTCGATAGAAGATTTACCTCAACTGGGGTATGAGTTTGATTATATTAATGCAGATGAGGTGCTTTATCTATGCCCAAATTTATTTAATGCGATGCAAGGCATAAAACAAGTTTTAAAACCCCAGGGTATTATTCGAGCCAATTTGCATAGTTTATATCAAAGGATCGGTTATTTTAGGGCCCAATCTCTGTTTAAACTTATGGGAGTTATGGATGAATCTTCTCAGGAATTGAAGGCAGAAATAGCTAGAGCAACAATAGAATCCATCAAAGATGAAGTGGTACTTAAGACACAAACTTGGAATAGTCCAGATTATAAAAATGACGAATGGTTGCTAGTTAATTATTTACTTCAAGGGGATAAAGGCTATACAATCCCAGAGGTTTTTGCAGTTTTGAAGGCAACTGATTTACAATTGATCAGTATGGTGAAATGGCGACAATGGCAGCTACTCGATTTATTTAAAGAACCTGATAACTTACCTGCCTTTCTAGCCTTCAGTTTATCCGAAATCTCTATCGAGGAACAGCTACATTTATTTGAGTTGATTAACCCTGTCCATCGGTTATTAGATTTTTGGTGTGGTCATTCTGATCAGACGTGCATTCTTCCGGTGTCTGAATGGACTGAAGCTGATTGGCAAACGGCACGGGTTCATTTACATCCCCAACTGAGAACAAATCAAGCTAAAGCCGACTTAATTCAATGTATTCAGACCCATAGACCTTATGAAATTAGCCAATATGTGAAGTTACCCACTCGCATACCGATCACCCTTGAGAGTGGTCGGGCAGCCGGTTTACTGCCGTTATGGGATGGAGAACAAACGGTGATCTCTCTGGCAGAACGGTGGCAACACATCTATCCTATTGATCCCATTACCCTAGAACCCCTGACTGTCCAGAGGGCACTGCAACAGATCCAAGAACTCCTCGTCACCCTGGATGCCTTTCTGTATGTGCTTCTGGAGCGTTCAGGAGAAAATTGAAAAAAATTTTTTGCAGGGGTGATATGAAGCTGTCAGAAGATGGGTAAGTTAGAACTACCAGATAAAAAGTTAAACATCCCCCCAAGAGGAGAAAAACCTATGAAGACCGAATTTAAAGCGAAATTCCTGCAATACGTTGCTAATAGAAAAAAAGAAGAAGGTTTCACCTTAATTGAATTGTTAGTCGTTATTATCATTATCGGTATTTTGGCTGCGATCGCCTTACCTTCTTTCCTCAGCCAAGCCAACAAAGCTAAACAATCTGAAGGAAAACAATACATTTCTTCGATTAACAAAGGCCAGCAAGCTGTTTATGCAGAGAATAGCCAGTTTGGAACCAGTGTTGATCAATTAGGTTTAGGTTTAAAAACTGCAACTAATAATTACACTTACACTGTTAGTAACTCTACTGCTGCCCCTGCAACGGCTCAAGCCACTCCTGTTAGCGGTCTTAAAGCCTATGCTGGTTCAGTATTCTTGATTTCTGCTGGTGAAGCGAATACAACTAGCACGGTCTTGTGTGAAAGTAAAACAACCACTATTACTGCCTTTGGTGCTGCATCAGTTTGTGATGGTACGAACTGGACATTTGTTAAGTAGTTAAAAACTCTAACATGGTTTGAAAATTGGTGTCTAGTACCATTATATTCGTGAACTCAGATTAGGTAGCGTCAAAAACGCTACCTATTTTGTTCCTCAATCTTTTTGAAATTTTCGCATTACAATGGGCTTATGTTAGAAGACTACAACGTGGAAAGTTTCAGGGTTAAAAATTTAGGCTATGAATCTCTGCTCAAGGGAGATTATAGTAAAGCTGCTAATTTTTATGAACAGAAGATTACTACAGAACCTCACATTAAAACTAACTATTGGTATCTAGGTTTAATTTTTCTGTTACAGGGACAAGAAACCGAAGCTCAAACCACTTGGTTGATCGGGATGGGAGATGGAGAAGCAGAAGATATAGAAATTTGGACAGTTGAATTAAATCAAGTTTTAGAGAATGAAGCGCAACGAAGAGAAACCTTAGAAGACTATTCTGTAGCTTGGGCAATTCGGCAACATATTCGAGAGCTTAACCCTTGCGATATTATCAATCTCTTTCATCTGATTGAACTTTCGATCCATTTGAAGATGGATGTTGGGGAAGAACTAACTTCTTTAGGGTTGATTGATCTTTTAAATGAAGAACCACCCAGTGAAGTAGATACTAAGCAGTTACTCGAACTATTGCCTAAAATTCTCGATTATATTCCTCTACATCCTGCAACATTAACATTTACTGAGGCTTGTTTAGCCCATATCCCCAACCCTAATGATTTAATTCCGATTTTGCTCAAATTTGTTTATGATACAGCCTATCTTAGGGGTCAACAAAGATGGGCAATTAAATTTATTGAGTTAGGATTACGCATTGCTCCCTTAGAACCTGAACTTTTACGAGCTATTTCTTCATTCTATGCAGAGATTAGTGAACATACTAAAGCAATTGAATCCGCTAAATTAGCTTATTCCTTAGTTACACATTTGCCCGAAAAAATCTTTGATAATCACATGATTTTACGGGGCTTGATGAGTGCAGGTGGCTATTGGGAGGAAGCAGCCTTAAGAATTAAAGAGCATAAACATCTCATTGAAAAGTTACTCGAAGAATATCCAACTAATCTGGGTTCAGGAGCTCACATTCTTCGTTTATATAATGCAACATTCTTTTTCAATTATATTCAGGATAAGCCCAAAGAAAATGCCCAGCTTCGTAACCGTTTGTCACGATTCTGCCAAACTAATATTGAAATTGATTGTGCGGAAGAAGTGGAGCGATATCGCCAGCGAGCCAGATCAACTTCTCGACAACACTCATCTAAAAAGCTAAAAATTGGATATATTTCCCATTGCCTCAGAAAACATTCTGTTGGCTGGTTAGCACGAGGATTATTTCAATATCATAATCGAGAAAATTTTGAGCTTTATGCTTATATTATTGGGCCAAAAGAAACATCTGATTCCTTAGAAGGTTGGTACATTAATCAGGTTTCAAAGGCTTATAAAGTAGGACTAGGAGGTTTAGAAGTTGCAGAACAAATCTATAAAGATGAGATTGATATTTTAGTTGATCTTGATAGTATCACCTTGAATAGCACTTGTGGATTTATGTCTCTCAAGCCGGCTCCCATTCAAGTCACTTGGCTGGGTTGGGACGCATCAGGAATACCTGCTATAGATTATTTTATTGCTGATCCTTATGTTTTACCAGAGTCTGCACAGGAATACTATCAAGAAACAATTTGGCGTCTTCCTCAAACCTATATTGCTATTGATGGATTTGATGTGGGAGTTCCTACTCTGAGACGGGATCAATTAAATATTCCAACGGATGCAGTAGTCTTTTATAGTGGTCAACGGGGTTTTAAGCATAATCCTCAAACCGCACATTTACACATGAAAATTATTAAGGAAGTACCCAATAGCTACTTTATTATTAAAGGTTGGGGTTCTGAGGAATCCTTAAACAGATTCTTCATTGATATTGCAGAACAAGAAGGAGTGAATCCAGATCGCTTGCGATTTTTACCCGGAGTGGCAACAGAAGAAATCCATCGTGCTAATTTAGGCATTGTCGATGTTGTCTTGGATACTTATCCTTATAATGGTGCAACAACAACAATGGAAACCTTGTGGATGGGAATTCCTTTGGTTGCACGGGTGGGTGAACAGTTTTCGAGTCGCAATAGCTACGGAATGATGATCAATGCCGGGATTACCGAAGGGATTGCCTGGACAGATGAAGAATATTTAGATTGGGGTATTAAGTTAGGAACTGATGAACATTTGCGGCAAAACATTTCCTGGAAATTGAAAAAAAATCGGCAAACCGCACCTCTGTGGAATGCTAAACAATTTACACTGGAAATGGAAAAAGCTTATGAACAAATGTGGCAACGATATTTAGACAGCCATTAGTGGATCAAAAACCCTGCTATGCTTAGATGTATTCATTCATCTAAAATTGCCAGTTTAAACAATCCAAGGAATAGCAGGGGAGTTGGTCAGCTTTACTTTCTGCGATCGCTGCTTTGTCTTCATTTTCTAATTGAATCCGACCCAAAAGTCTAGGCAGTAAAACTGACCATTGGTTAGAATTTTCTTGACCAATTAACGTAATTTCTAAGTGTTCATATCCAAGAGCAACTTCCCCCTCGATTAGAAGATCCATCACTACACCAGATAAAATTAAATTAGCTTCTTCATCAGTTTTATTTCGATTATCCAGTAATAATGTGATGTCCAGAGCATCCGGGTGATTTGCAAGGTTTTGAAGTATCTGTTTTAGCTCTAAACTTAAAGAGAGTTCAGGTTGAGACCAATCAGGGAAAATAACAAGATTAATTTTCCTTAAGGGTAAATTAATTGTTTGATCTAAGGACTGCTGAGAAGTTTCAAAAAAACCATTTTTGGCGTTTTGATATGCAGAAATCGTTTCTAAAAATCGTAATGCTGTCGGAACTGGACTATAATGATTGATAGCCCACTGGCGTCCCTCAGTAGAAATTTGCTCTAAAATATTGGGTTCACTGATAATTCGATCAATCGTGTCTTGTGGATGTTCTAAATCAAGCCCAATATAATGTCGCCAATTTTCGGGCATAACAGGCAGATCAATACCATATTTATCAAAGTCTACATGGAAAGTAACACATCCAGCAGCTAAAGATTCCCAAAATCTCCAACTATCCCACCATTCTACTAAGAATTCTCCTGAGTTATTATAGGGAATTACACAGCCTGCAAAACCAGCACAAGCAACTGATTCTTTTAATCGCTTGTAATATTGAGGATGATGCCTTTTTCCGGTTTGTTCCCACTGCAAGGCATGGTAGATATCAGAAGGCGGTTGATCAAATTGATCAATCCGATCATCAATATTAAGAACTCCTTGAAAGAGAGGAAGAATCTGTTGTTTTGAGATCCGTCGAACAGGATTTTCAAAGGCCAATAATCCGCTATTTAAAAATGAAAACCCAGCTTCAAATTTGAACCAACTTCTCGTTACTATTATCTGATCTTGCTCTACTCTAAAGTTAAAGATGATAGAAGATTGTCGATCTTTAAATTTAGGGCAGTCTTGAGTTTGCTCTAGGATACGATTCGACAAACCAAAAACCCAAGAAACGCAGTTGTCAGGATGTTTAGCTTTTTTATTATAGTGAGTTCTAAATCGTAGGTCAAACTGTTCTAATGGTGGATTCCAAATGGTTAAACCATCCATCTCATCCAGGTAAACTGTGATGTATTGTCTATTAGGATGGAAAAAGTTTTCAGGAAAATCACCTTTATGATTTAACCATTTTGTATCTAAGACAACAATAGAGCAGTCATCAGGAGTGATCTCAGGGTTATGCTCAAACAAATATTCATCAGGATGCTCAGAAAGCTTCCAATAATTAATATTGGAATAAAAATGTACCCCTAGTTCTTTAAAACCTTCTGCCAAACAAATACTTAAATGGGAAAAACTGTCTTCATAAAGGTAAAAAAATACAGGCTGCTTTACAATCAAGTGTTGATTGATGTTCATCAGAAAACTCCTCATTGATGAATAAATTTTAAGGCTGATTATGATAAATCATCAGTTTTCAATGGCAAGGATAAATTTCTGACTTGGGTTAAAGAATAAGAACTGAGCTTTTCTCCCTGAACTTGGAGCAAGACATCTTGATTTTCATGCTCTAAGATAATTCTACCTTGCAGACGAGAATGTAAAGCTGACCACTGGACTGAACTAATGTTCCCGATGAAAGCAATGGTTAAACTTTCATCAAGCTCTACATTTTCTTCCATCAGTAGATTCATAATCACACTAGATAAAGTTAAATCCGCCTCTTCATCTGTTAGAGGGTGATGAGCAATCAGTAATGTAATCTGATGCTTGTTTGGATGAGACGCAATTTCTCGAATCACATCTGCTAATTCAGCATATAGTATTTCTTCGGGCTGATTCCAATCTGGAAAAATAATGAGATTTGTTGTTTTTAAGGGTAAACGCAGCAACGTTGCATTAATTAACGCCTGACTGACAACATTCCCCATATTTGACCAGGAAAACTTTTTCGATTGTTGTAGCCCAGCCTGAATTAATTTCTGACGAACTTGGGGTTTTTGCACCTCACAAAGCGCATTAGCGAGTCCATTAACATCATCGTCATTGACGTAAATTGCAGCTTCTCCAGCGACTTCTGGAAGTGACGCATTGGGACAAGTAATAACTGGACAACCGCAAGCTAAAGCTTCTGCTACAGGCATTCCAAACCCTTCGTATTGGGAGGGGTAAACCAGTGCCGTTGCTCCTGAATACGCGAGTCTGAGTTCATCATCGGAGAGTTGTAGGGGATGAACAACACAACCTGAAGTAAAAGCTCGGTACTGTTCAGCTAGTAGATAGCCACTGCCTGTCGTTACAATTTCAAAGCCGTGTTTACTTTGGAGTTGGGAAAAAGCCTGAAAAAATAAAATGGCGTTTTTATAGTTACTGCCTGCTCCCACTAGGAGAAAGTAAGGTTTTTGAATTCCATACTTAATTTTAAATTGATGAATTTCTTCGGCCGTTGCTGGAGAAAAAATACTTGAAATACCGCAGTGAGCAACAGTTACAGGTGCATTAATTTCTGGAAAATATTTGACTAAATCAGTTGCTGTATTTTCTGAAATGGCTATATAAGCTGACCCATGACGAATGCCATAATGTTTTTCTCGCCACATCGGTTCGTTCAGATTCCCACCCAAAACTTCAGGAATCATGTCATAAGCCATAAATACTGAGGGGGTTGAAATAGGAGTCGTGTAGTAAGTTGAAATAAATAAATCTGCTCCTTCTTCATCACAAACCTGCTGAAGAATTTGCCGATCATGAGCGGTGTTTGCATAGTCATAAGCCGGGATTGTTCGATACCAAAGCCCAGGTATTTTGGGGATAGTTCCGTTGCGATCTAAAATCACGAGATGACGACCAAAACCGTTATTGGCCCATTCCTCAAATAAGGATCGCCAAACCCGGGCAATCCCGGTATTATACATTTGGAAAAACACACCATCAATCAAGATTTTAGGTGATAATTGTTTGGAATGTGAAGGCAAAGTTTTTGAATCTTCAAGCTCCCGAAATTTCCAAGTTTCTGTCTGACTGTCTCGATAAACAATCGGAGTTATACCATAGGCTGTTGCAGTATTGACTTGAGTTTGATCTTGTACCCAAGCAAAATACTCCCGCAGAAATACAGGAAATTGAGTGGCGGACTGTAAATGCTGCCATTGTGCGAGTGCATTTTGATAGCCATAATATTCTTCTTTAAATTGCAATTGTTCTGGCATAATATAGGCAAAATGTTGAAAGACTAAGCCTTTCTCTTCAGTTTCATGATGTAAAAAGGGATTAATACCTGCTACATTTTGCTGTTGACCATCGGGTAAGGTTTCTACTAAAATCGGCGGTTCATGGGCTGCCCAAACCATGCCCGGTTTAAATCGCCAAGTTCTTAACCAATCTTGTCGAGGATTTTGTGTATAGCAGTTACGAGTGCTGATCAGTAAATTTTCTCCCACAAAATACCAACACCAGTAAAACGCTGCGGTTTTTTCAGGATGATTAACAAAGGTTTGACGAGCGGTATGGATTTGTTCTACTGTCCAGAGTTCATCAACATCAATTTGCCATAACAAACATTCTTCTTGGATATTAGGGAGAGGAGCATTTACCATTTCTTTTTTCCCATCCCAAAAAATACCTTCTGGTTTGCGGTAAATTGTAATATTGTCTGGATATTGTTGAGCCAGTTGATCTAAATACTCTGACGTTCCATCTTTACTTCGTCCCTGTTTATGAAACTGATCCGTTAGTTTCCCTCCCAGTTGTAAGCTCCAAGAAGTATCATGTTTTAAGTCAGCAACTCCTTCAACAATATGCCAGTGCCATTTAAAACTTAACTTGTTAAAAACATCAATATGGTAGTGAATAAACGGTTCGCCATTTAAAACAATGGTAAAGAAATGAATCGGTAGTTGTGGAAAAGCAATATAATTTTCATAGAAAGAGTTAGAACCCGTAACCTGTTCACCGATTTCTCCGTTTCCTTGAATACGATGACACTCATAGGCGTTTTGAATTAACAGATCAAACACAGTTTGAGCATTACGGTTTAATCCTTCTAGCATTTTTTGAGAAATTTCAAATTGGATAAATCGAATAGATTGATTTCTCAATAAATCAGTAGCACCTAGCAGAACATCACTTTCTGCACCTTCTACATCAACTTTTAAATAATCTATGAATTGGATATTATTTTCTTGGCAAAATGAGTCAAGAGTAATGGATTCTAAAATTTCTGTTCTTACAATAGGAACATATTCTGTACTGTTATTCGGGTCAGGCATTCGAGGAATACCAATGCTATTCCACACAGAATATTCATCAGAAAATTCATTAAATTCAATCGATTGATTGGCGGAAAAGACTACTTTTTGATAAGCATAAACATTATGACATTTATTTTCTTCTAATCGGCTTACTAAATTTTGAAAGGTGTTAGAAGTTGGTTCAAAGGAATATACTTTTCCTGAATTGCCTACCTGTTGACTGAATAATATAGAATAATCTCCAATATTAGCTCCGACATCAAAAACAGTCATTCCTGAATTGACGATTTTTTGAATCAGTAATTGTTCGGATTTTTCAGTCTCAAAAGAAAACATTTTTTTTCTAAAAATAGCATATCCATTGCGAAGATCATGATTTTTTGCAACAAGTGTATATTGAGGATCGTCTATGAGTTGATGATAGTTATTATAATTTTTAAAAGTGTTAATATCATCTAATAAAATAATTTTTGCACCGTATACTTCTCTTAATTCACTGGTTCCTGTAAATTCCGAACCATCGATCAAAACAATATCAAAATAATCTATCTTATATTCTTGTTTGATTTTTTCTATCCCATTAGTTTCAACCTGAGACGCTTTGACATATTCAATATCTTGTTTAAGCCAGTCCAAAACTTGGACTAGAGGATAATAATTTAATCCAGTTTCTTGTTGATTATAAAAATTAATAACCTCGGTTTCATCGGGAAATTTTTCTAAAGAAACAGAGGAGACATTATAACATTTAACAAACTCGTCTTTTTCATATCTCTTTTTTAATTGCTCAAACCGTATTTGAGAAACTTCCATACAAAATAAATTGGGTCGGTTCGGATTATTCCGAATTCCGGTGACAAAAGCTTCTGTACTACCTTCCCCTGATGATGAACCGATCTCTAAAATAAATTTTATATTTTCTTCCTGAGCAATTCTTTGAATATAATCATAAAAATCATCATTTTTAATTTCAGGAGAAATTATAGAGTTTAAACTTGAATTTTGATCAGACATTATTTAATCCTCCAAATCAATATGTCAGCTATATTTTCCATTTTCAATATCCGTCACCTGTTCCTGCACTTGGCTGGCTGATAGTTGCTTCATAAACACATTCTCCTGTTGCTAAAACCCGTTGTTTAAAGTGAGACTCTAAATCTTTTAACGGTTTAAAATCAACCCAGTGAGATGTTACAGGTTAACTAATATCTGAATAATCGCTTGAATTTCATTTTGGGCTTGTTTTTTGCTAATTTGCTCTTCCAACTGTTGCAGTTTTTGCTTGCTTTTCCAGTATTCTAAATGTTTCATAACTGGATTTATTTTTGATTTCCTTGTTTTAATTGAGTTAATAACTGTTGATAATCTTGTCGATCAGGATATAATTTTATTAAATTATTTAAGGGTTCAATTGCTCCTTGAATGTTATTTTGTTCTAGTCTAACCTTTACTAAACCTTCCAAAGCTGTTGGGTTATTGGGTTCCCGTTTTAATACCGTTTCATAACCTTTTTCTTGCTTCTGTAATAAAGCGGTTGCAGATTGTTCTTCTGTGGGTTGAGTCGTTTGGGGTTCAGGTTCAAATACCCCTTTAAACACTTTTCCTAATCCAAATATGGTAGAACCAAAAAAAGCAAGCATTGATAAGATCATAATGACTTTTTGTACCTGCTTAGAGCGTTCCATTCGGCGCATACGATCTGCCCCATATTGCCTTTCTAAGGATTCCTTCTCAACGGGATTCATGGCTAATACCTTCCTCAGATTCTTGATTAGTTGGCTTGAATAGCACCTATTTTGAGAATACCCTGTTTGTTCTCAAAAGTGATCAGAACTAGATTCGGGTAATTCGCCGAACTGTTGACGGTAACGGTTTAGCAACGTTTCTAACTCTTGGGAACGCTGTTGAGCTTCTTCGGTTTGGCGTTGAGCTTCTTCGGCTTTTTGTGCAGATAATTCATCAACGGTGGGTAGAATTTCACCCTCTGAAGTTGCCCATCTTAACCAGATCGTTTCAACGGTTTTATAACTTCCTGACCATCGCACTAATGATAAGCCTAATTGTTGACTGACTAATCGATTAAATTGATCAGGAAAAATCGGTTCATAACTGCCATTAATTAAGGTAAATCCTGCCCAATCATTAGGGTTAAAGGGATCATACCAAAAATATTCAGGAACCCGAACTTGATTTTGATAGATGAGTTTTTTGTTGGTTTTATCTTCTGATGCCGTACTTTGTGATAATAATTCAATAATCACATCAGGGGCTTTTCCTTCTTCCCAAACGACCCAACTTTTTCGTTCTTTTTTGGGAACGCCTAATACGGCAAAAAAATCAGGGCCTTTGAAGTCTTGGTTCCGCACTTGGGCTAAACTAAAATAGAGGAACATATTCCCCCCAACATAACCCTCTTCTCGTTGTTCCAACCAAGGAATTAACTGATCAATCAGTAAATCCATTTGCAGTTTATGGCGTTGAGTTTCCATCGGGACTCCATCGTCACAAGGTAGTTCATCTTGCGTGGGCGGTAATATTATCCCATTTAGGAGTGTTTCTTGGGGTGGTGACATAGCTCTCAATTAATCAATAGATTAATGATTTTAGAGATATTCTATCATAGCAATCTACCATAATGGTAAGTGGACTAACCATTCAAGTTACAACACAGATTATAAAACCCTACAATGCTTAATTTTTTCTAGGGTGGCTTTCATTAATTCTGTTGTTTGACCGGATACCGTAAAAACTAACGCTTCTCGATAGATTCTTTGGGCAGAATTGCTGTTTAAATTTGCCGCACCACTGGAAACTGTTATCGCAGCGTGGGCGCAACGCACGGCTAATTCTATCGCCCAGGCGCGGAGTTTATATTTTTCTGAAGTATTCAGAGTTTGAGGATGATTTTGAGCCGAAAATATTTGAGAGCGACATTGATTGAGTTCTTGATTTAAAGAATTAAAGGCATCTTCTCCTAATTCCTTAAAGGCTTGATTCAGGGCTTTTGAACATTCATCTATTTGATTAGCCTGGGGGTAAATCTTTTGTTTTAAATAGGATTCTGTTTGTTGTAGCAGTTCAGACACAATATATTGAGTTTAGGGTAAAATTATAACGGTTTTTAATAAGAGTGAACTGTTCGAGGTGGAAACCGGGTTTTTGGGAAAAAGCCCATGCCTTGTTCCTCAATGCACAAATTTTGCTTTTTGTCAATCCCCCTGTTTCTCAGGCAATCATTTTTGTCCAAAATTCGCGCATCGCAGGGTAGCAATTGGCAGCGAAACTCAAAAGATTTTACGAAAGAATCGGGGTTTCGGACTTAGTTTTGGGCAATAGACACAATAAACCCTTGGGGGGTGTTTTTCACACTATACCAGAACCCCGATCATCTCGTCAACTTTTTGAGAAATATTTTTAATAAAATATCAGGATTTCCTGACAAACTTTTAAAAAACAAAACCATTTTTAGAAAACTATTAGATAAACTTAACACAAAAAACCCAAAACCCGGTTTTTTCCAGGGAGTGAAGTTAGATAAGCTTTGAATTTTTAATTAATAGATTTCCAAACCAAGGACTAATTAATAAGATCAATAACATTCGGGTCATTTGCATCGCTAAGACTATTCCAGAGTCTCCCCCCAGTTGAATTACGGTTGCAATCATAGCTGTAATTCCTCCCGGTGTGGAACCTAATATAGCCGTCATGGTATCGACTTGGGTAATTTCATGGAAGATATAACCCGCGCCTAAACAAAATAAAATTAATATTAGAACTAAAACGATTTCAATTAAAACCGCTTTCCAAAGAGTTTTAGCATTGTTCCAGTCAAACTTTAACCCTATAGAAAACCCCACAAACAATAGCCCAACGGTAAATAGTAAGGAGGGCATTTTAATCGAGTGGGGGATTGTCCAAAAGACAATTAAACTAACGATAAACGGCCCAAAAAATAAGGATGACGGTAAATGAAATTTTTCCCCTAATACAATTCCTAACAGGCCACAACCTCCCAGAATTGCTAGGTTGAAAACCGGAGGTAAAGAAGGTAAAGTTTGAAGGGGAATCGAGATCACAGAAGGGATAGTCGTATCCCCTGCAAACCAGTAACCGACGAGGGTAGGAACAATAACAGCAACTAATAAAATTCGGAGATATTGTAACAGGGCAACGGCGATCGCATCGGCCCCCATTGCCTCACTCATAGCAATTAAACTGTAACTCGCCCCAGGAACACAACTGAGGAACCCCGTCGCCCGATCAAGATTACCCCAACGTCCTAATAAATAGCCATTTAAGACACTCATTCCCCCAGTGATCACAATACAGATCATCAAGGGTAAAGCGTAAGTTTTCATTAATCCTAGGGTATGCAAGGAAAACCCTGTAGCCGTAGCGATCGCAACAATCGCTTGACCCACGATAAAAAAGATTGGGGGTAGGGGCTGGGGTTTTCCTCGAAACACCGCATAAAGAATGCCCGCCACCATCGGGCCAATCAGCCATCCCACAGGAACGTGCAACCCGTTGAATAAATAGCCGACCCCCACAGCCAGCATCAACTGAGGTAAAAGCTGGACAAATTGGGGCAAAGTTCGAGAGAATTCTTGCCTCAAGTGCGTCAGGGTATTTTGATAGTCTATATTCATCGACGAGAACCGATCACTCGGATTGGGATTTAGGCTAAGAAACCGCAATAGTCTTGAGAGTCGTTAAGGCTTCCTCAACGTGACGCTGAAACTCTAGCATCGAATCAAACAGATGTCGCACCACACCGTCTTTATCAATAATGTAGGTCACACGGCCGGGGAGAATCCACAGTGCAGCTGGAACACCATAGAGTTGACGAACTTTATTGCCAGTATCACTTAACAAAATAAACGGAAGATTGTATTTTTTGACAAACTGTTGATGGGATTGGGTGCTGTCCGAACTAATCCCAATCACTTCTGCACCCGCATCTTTAAAGACTTGATAGCTATCTCGAAAGCCACAGGCTTCAGCCGTACAGCCCGGAGTATCATCTTTGGGATAAAAGTAGAGGACAACGGATTTTTTTCCTTGGAAGTCCTTAAGACTAACTGATTCGCCCGTTTGCGAAGTTAAGGTGAAATCAGGAGCCATATCTCCGACTTTAACGGCCATAGTGGTGATAACCCTGTATGATTTGATGAAATGTTAACCTTTGTTATGATAGCGCGGACAGGCTAACTCGGCTACCCAAGGAGGATTTTTCAGGGAGAATTTAACAAATTGAGATTCTACGTTAACATTTTAGCTCACAATTACCCGTTTTTCCATGAAAACATTATTAATTTATCCCGAATTTCCTCCTACTTTTTGGTCCTATGAAAAAATCCTGGAATTAGTCAATCGCAAAGTCTTATTACCGCCTTTAGGATTAATTACAGTGGCGGCAATTTTGCCCCAAACTTGGGAATTTAAACTGGTTGATCGCAATATTACCTCTGTGAGTGAAGCGGATTGGGATTGGGCAGAATTAGTCATTCTTTCAGGAATGATTGTGCAGAAATCCGATTTTATCGCCCAAATTCAAGAAGCGAAAAGACGAGGAAAATTAGTGGCTGTTGGTGGCCCCTACCCCACGTCTGTTCCCCATGAAATTGAAACCGCCGGAGCAGATTTTTTGATTTTAGATGAAGGGGAAATCACCCTTCCGATGTTTGTTGAAGCGATTGAACGGGGGGAAACATCCGGGGTATTTCGTACCCCAGAAAAACCCGATGTGACCTCAACTCCAATTCCCCGTTACGACTTATTAGAATTGGATGCTTATGATTCCATGTCGGTACAGTTTTCACGGGGATGTCCGTTTCAATGTGAATTTTGTGACATTATTGTGCTTTATGGCCGTAAACCCCGCACCAAAACCCCCGAACAATTATTAAAGGAATTAGATTATCTCTATAAACTGGGATGGCGACGGGGCGTGTTCATGGTGGATGATAATTTTATTGGCAATAAACGCAATGTCAAATTATTGTTAAAAGCCTTAAAAATTTGGCAAGCCGAACATCAATATCCTTTCCGGTTTAATACAGAAGCTTCCGTAGACTTAGCGGATGATGCAGAATTAATGGATTTGATGGTGGAGTGTAATTTTGATGCGGTATTTTTAGGGATTGAAACCCCCGATACCAGTAGCTTAGAACTGACTAAAAAATATCAAAATAACCGCAGTCCCCTCTTAGAAGCCGTTGATAAAATTATCCGGGCTGGTTTACGACCAATGGCGGGATTTATTCTAGGGTTTGATGGCGAAAAACCCGGTGCGGGTTCTCGAATTATTGACTTTGTGGAACAAGCTGCCATTCCAGCGGCTTTATTTAGTATGTTACAAGCCTTACCGAATACGGCGCTATGGACTCGTTTAGAAAAAGAAGGACGGTTAATTAATCCCAAAAAGTTTGATATTAACCAAACCACTTTAATTAACTTTATTCCCACTCGTCCCGTTGAAGAAATTGCTGAAGAATATATTGAAACCTTTTGGCAACTTTATGATCCTGAACGGTATTTAGAACGCACCTATCGCTGTTTCTTAAAGTTAGGTGCACCGAAATGTCATCCTCCGGGTAAAATACCGAGTTTTATTGATTTAAAAGCCTTAGCCACTGTAATTTGGCGACAAGGATTTAAACGCAAAACCCGGTGGAAATTTTGGCAATATTTGTTCAGTATTATCAAACATAATCCCGCCGTTTGGGATCATTATTTAACCTTATGCGCCCATAATGAGCATTTCTTAGAATATCGGCAAATTGTCAAAACAGAAATTGAACAACAGTTAGCTGAATATAAAGCTCAAAAAGCCCAACTGCAAACTCAAGTTCCAGCGTAGGAGATTCGGGAAAATTTAGCTCTAATTTTATTAGGGGTGTGTAAGCTAGACTTATGCACTCCTTCAAAGATAAAACGGATAATAATAACCGCTTTTTTGAAAAATAAGAATTTTTTTATATTTTCTTTAAAATTTATTTATTGTTTTATTAATTTTTTCTGAATTTGCTACATATAGCACCCAAATTTTTCAATCTTATGGTAGGTTGCAGGGGAAAGTTATCTGCCTTTAGACAGAACTTTTAACTAGGTTGTATTCTAAGAGGTTTAATAATGCCGATCACTAAGCGATGTCTTGCCGAGTTTATGGGAACATTTTGGCTCGTTTTTGGAGGATGTGGATCTGCTGTTTTTGCGGCTCAATTTCCAGACGTCAATAATCCGCTTGGTATTGGATTTACTGGGGTTGCATTTGCCTTTGGGTTAACCGTTTTAACGATGGCCTATGCCATTGGTCATATTTCCGGTTGCCATCTCAACCCTGCGGTTTCCTTTGGATTATGGGCGGGTAAACGCTTCTCTGGAGGCAAAGATTTAGCACTTTATATTGGATCTCAAGTTGCAGGAGCAATTGTCGCTTCTTTAGTGCTTTATCTAATCGTCAGTGGCAAAGCGGGATTTGATGCAGCCGCCTTTAAGAGTGGCTCTAACCCCTTTGCCACCAATGGATATGGAGACCATTCTCCCGGCGGTTACGGGTTATTTTCAGCCCTGCTCCATGAATTTGTGTTGACATTTATGTTCTTGATGGTGATTATGGGATCAACGGATCGTCGTGCACCTCAAGGCTTTGCCCCCATTGCCATTGGTTTAGGATTAACCTTAATTCACCTAATCGGAATTCCCGTTACCAATGTATCTGTAAATCCTGCCCGTAGCACCGGCCCTGCATTGTTTATTGGCGGTTGGGCAATCCAACAATTATGGTTATTTTGGGTTGCTCCTATTTTAGGAGGAATTGCCGCAGCGTTTACCTATAATAGTTTATTTGGTGAATCGCCCTCTGAACCCAATTCTTAATCAATCAAAGTTTTACGTTTATCCTCGTTTTGTGTTTAATAACTGAGTTATAATAACCAGATCTTCAGGGATTAAAATCAAGAGTAAATTGGCTTATACCCAGTCGGTTTGGTTTTTTTCCCTCTATCCCTAACGCCCTCTCCTGTCCAGAAGAGGGCGTTATGACTTGAATTTTAATGCTTTTATTCCTCCTCCCCAGATGAAGAATTTTGAACCGAAACAACCGGAGCAATCGAACTGAGTTTTAACTCAGGATGATCCCCTTCCGCTTGACGACAATTCCAGTCATTTTTAAACAGTAAAACGGGACGATTCCAACTATCTTTAACTACGGCTGCATTAAAAATTCGTCCGACTTGATTTAACGCATCCCAACCCCCTGTTACCCAACGAGCTACACTATAAGGTAAGGGATCTAATAAAGTTTCAGCGCCATATTCATTTTGTAATCGAAACTGAACCACTTCAAATTGCAGTTGACCTACGGCGGCTAAAATCGGGTCACGTTTCGATTCATCGGCGGAAAACATAATTTGTACCGCTCCTTCTTCTCGCAATTCTAAAACCCCTTTATGGAATTGTTTAAACTTAGAAGGATTCGGATTTTTTAAATAGGCAAATAATTCCGGGCTGAAACAGGGAATTCCCTCATATTCTAATTTTCTGCCCATATAAATTGTATCTCCAATGGCAAAAACCCCTGGATTATTTAATCCAATCACATCCCCCGGATAAGCAATTTCAATCGATTGTCGTTCTTGAGCAAATAATTTTTGGGGGCGAGAAAGCCGGATCACTTTTCCCGTGCGAGCATGATTAACCGTCATATCTTTTTCAAATTTTCCGGTACAAACGCGCACAAAAGCCACCCGATCTCGGTGCTTGGCATCCATATTCGCTTGGAGTTTAAACACAAAGCCTGTAAACTCAGGATATTCCGGTGGCATATCCCCCAAGGTACTCAGGTGAGAACCGGGTTTTAAGGCATAGTCTAAGAAGGAATCTAAGAATAATTTAACCCCAAAATTCGTCATAGCACTTCCGAAGAAAACCGGGGTCATTTTACCCGAATGAATTTCATCAAAATTCAATTCTGACCCGACTTCTTCCAAGAGTTCTAACTCTTCTTTCAACTGATAATATAGATCCTGATCTAAGTAATTCTCAATCCGGGGATCACCTAAATCTAAAACCGTATCCAACGCTTCTCGACTTCCGTGGGCACTGCGTTCAAATAAATGAATTTGTTGTTTACGTCGATCATACACTCCTTTAAAGCGATCGCCCATGCCAATCGGCCAATTAACCGGATAGGTTTTTAACCCTAATTCTTTTTCAATTTCATCCAGTAATTCTAAGGGTTCTCGACCCGGACGATCCATTTTATTAATAAATGTAAAAATTGGCAGACTTCGCATTTTACAAACTTCAAAAAGTTTGCGAGTTTGCGGTTCTAATCCCTTGGCGGCATCTTCTAACATAACCGCATTATCGGCGGCTGCTAAAGTCCGATAGGTATCTTCACTAAAATCTTGGTGTCCGGGTGTATCTAGCAGATTAATCTGACAATTGTTATACTCGAACTGCAAAACTGTTGAGGTAATCGAAATTCCCCGTTGTTGCTCCATTGCCATCCAGTCTGATGTTGCATGACGTTGAGCCTTCCGTACTTTAACAGCACCTGCTTCATGAATTGCACCTCCGTAGAGGAGTAATTTTTCAGTCAGGGTCGTTTTTCCAGCATCAGGGTGAGAAATAATCGCAAAGTTACGACGTCGCTCAACCTCCGCTTGAATTTCAGTTTGGAGTTCTGTAGTCATACTCAAGCCTAAATCGGGGTTTTCTATCAAACTTATAATTATAGAGGCTAAAGAGGATTTTTGCTCTGTGCAGTATAATCTGCGTGTACTGTTGAGGTTATTATCAATTATTAAGGGACGTTTTTTTGAGGTTATTATCGCTATTTTATTGTGTCTTTCTCCTTAAATAAATTTTTAAAACCGTCATGAACTTGACCTGGATGATTTCACAAAAACTGGTGGCAATGGCTTCAGGGATGTCTCAGGGTTCCTGCTACCTTTGGCAATCTCAATTAATGAAGCTTCATCTTGTTTCCGATTTGTTCATTGCCTTGGCTTATTTTTCGATCCCCATTGCATTAATTTATTTTGTTCGTCAGCGTCAAGATTTACCCTACCCTGAAGTTTTTATCCTATTTAGTGCCTTTATTTTTGCTTGTGGACTCAACCATTTAATGGCGATTTTTACCCTTTGGTATCCTCTATATTGGTTCTCAGGAGGATTAAAGGCAATCACGGCTTTAATTTCAATTTTTACATCTTATACAATTATTCCTTTAGTTCCCAAATTATTACAACTTCGCACACCTAAAGAACTTGAAGCCATCAACCAAGCGTTAACGACAACCCAACAGCGTTATCAATCTTTAATGCAAGCTTGTCCAGTGGGTTTATTTGAAACGGATGTAACGGGACGCTGTTTATATGTGAATGAATATGGATGTCGAATTACCGGACAGCAACCTTCAGATGCGTTAAATAGAGGTTGGGTTGATGGCATTTATCCTGATGATCGAGAACGGTTAATTGAGGAATGGTTAAATGCGATTCAAAATCAACAATCCTTTTCTTCAGAATATCGTTTAAAATCAGTAGATCAAAGCGGGGTTTGGGTCTTAGGTCAAGCGGTTCCCATCAAAGATCCGTTTGGAAAAGTAACGGGATATATTGGCACAATTACTGATATTAATGATCGCAAAAAAGTAGAGGAAGCACTACAACAATCCCAACAAATGCTCCAGTTAATTATGAATACGATCCCGCAACGGATTTTTTGGAAAGATCGAAATTCAGTTTACCAAGGATGTAATTTACAGGTTGCTTTAGATGCAGGATTTAAGTCTCCTGAAGAGTTAATTGGAAAAACGGATTATGATTTACCTTGGACTTTAGCTGAAGTTGAATATTATCGCAAAATTGATCAAGAAGTCATGGCAGCCGATACCCCCCGTTATCGGATTGTAGAAACTTTATTGAATGCCGAGGGCAAACAATTTTGGATAGAAACGAATAAAATTCCTTTGCATGATCCAGAGGGAAATGTGGTGGGAATTTTAGGAACTTATGAAGATATTACAGAACGAAAAGTTGCGGAAGAATTATTAGCACAATCGGAAGTTCGGTTCCGACAATTGGCTCAACAGGAAAAATTAATTAATCATTTAGCCAACCAAATTCGGAATTCTTTAGATTTGAAAACAATTTTAGAAACAACCGTTTTACAAGTTTGGGAGTTAATGAAGGTTGATCGCTGCTATTTCTGTTGGTATCGCCGGGAAGAAATGAATTTTAATTCTGTTTATTCTAATCCGTCTCAACCGTATTTTACTCCGGCTTATTGGGAAATAGTCACAGAAGCTAAAGATCCGGCTTTTGCCAATATTGTTGGTCGCTATTCTTTAGAAGAAGTTGGGGTTTGGTCACAGCAATATTTAGATTTAAACATAGGACGAATTAATCATGTTGTTAATCTTCCTGATTCTCAAGAAAAATCCTGTTTACTTCAGTTTGGATTTGTGTCTGTTCTGTCTCTTCCTATTCAAACCCAAATGGGAGAAATTGGGGTTTTAGTTTGTGCTAATCATCAGGAACCTCGATGCTGGACTGATTCAGAAGTGGAATTATTACAGGCGGTGACGGCGCAAGTGGCGATCGCAATTAATCAAGCCCAACTTTATAGCCAAACCCGTGAAGCAGCGGCGTTAGCAAAAGCTCAAACCTTAGAATTAGAAACAACGTTAAAGAAATTACAACAAACTCAAGCCCATTTAATTCAAACGGAAAAGATGTCTTCTTTGGGTCAGTTGGTGGCGGGTGTCGCCCATGAAATTAATAATCCGATTAATTTTATTTACGGAAATGTGGATTATGCCACCCAATATATGGAGGATTTATTAAGTTTAATTGAACTGTATCAACAGCATTATTCTGAACCTGTTTCTGTTATTCAAGAGGAAATAGAAACGGTTGATTTAGAATTTTTAAAACGGGATTTACCTAAACTCTTAAGTTCGATGAAAGCGGGAGCAAGTCGCATTCAACAAATTGTTTTATCCTTACGCAATTTTTCTCGTTTAGATGAATCTTCTGTGAAAAAGGTGAATTTACATGAAGGTTTAGAAAATACCTTATTAATTCTCCAAAATCGCTTGTCAGAAGCTGGGGGACAAGAAGTGATTCAGGTGATTAAAAATTATGGTAATTTACCCTTGATTGAATGTTATGCTGGTCAAATCAATCAAGTTTTTATGAATTTACTAACGAATGCGATTGATGCGGTTCAGGAGCGAAGATTGGAACGGGATGAGGCTCTTTTTTCTCAATCTTCTGAGGAAGAGATTGATTTTAATTCATTAAATTCTTGGCAACCTAGGATTACTATTACCACTGAAATTAGTCAAAATGAACAGGTTATTATCCGTATTACTGATAATGGGATGGGAATGACGGAAGCCGTTAAAACTAAATTATTTGATCCCTTCTTTACAACAAAACCTGTCGGAAAAGGGACGGGTTTAGGATTAGCTATTAGCTATCAAATTGTTGTGGAAAGACATCAGGGTCAATTGAAGTGTTCGTCTCAAGTCAGAGAAGGCTCAGAGTTTATGATTGAGATTCCAATTCGACAATACAAAAATTTTATGCTTGATCAAAATTAATTCCTTCATATAGAAGTTCCATTGGACACTCAAACTCTATGCTTTTTAATGCGATTACATCCCCATTTTCATACCCATAATAATACCACATTTTCCCTTCTGCTCGATGATAAACTTCAACAGAAATGGATTCTGAATCAATTAACATATATTCTTGTAAACTCGAAATTTGGCGATAATATTTGAGTTTTTTTGTACAATCATAACTAGCGGTACTAGGAGAAAGAACTTCAACAATAACTTTAGGGTTTTGAATAAACTTACGAGATTTTAAGTCTTCAGGATCACAAGTTATAACTAAATCTGGATAAAAATAGCGACTGTTTTGATGAGTCTGAACTTTCACATCTGAGACATTAACTCGACAGCCTCTTTGACGCAAATGAGGTCTAAGGGCAGTATATAAGTTGAGAGCAATGTCATTATGAGGAATACTACCCCCTGTCATCGCTAAAATTTCGCCATCAACATATTCATGACGAAGTTGCTGTGTGGCTTCCCATTCTAGGTATGCTTCCGCCGTCATTTTTTGGGGATATTGGGGTTCAGAAATCATAATTTTTTACTCTCTCAATCTAGGCTATTGAATGACTATATCCTGATCATATTAACATGGCTTAATTCAATTTTAATCAATATTTTGGTATCGTATTATTAAGTCATTATTCCTCTATCCAATGCCAAAATTTAAACTGATAATTGATGCCTTCAATGGCTAAAGTTGCTCTATAATTTTCTGCGGTTTCAATGGTTTTTAATGTCCAATTTTTGGCAATTTCTGAATTTTGGGAAATCTTCAAAATTTGTAAGCATGAACTTAAAGGCGTTTTAATTTCAATATCCTGTAACCCCACTAAGCCTTCTCCCGTTGCTTTTAAATAAGCTTCTTTACACGTCCAAAGTTGAAAAAATGCAGCATCTTGTTCTTCTAACTGTAAAGAATTTAACCATTGATATTCCGAATTACAAAAAAAGCGTTTAGCTAAAGATAAGATTTCAATTTTACGAATATATTCAATATCTACACCGATATTTTTTTCCAAGGCGATCGCATAAATAGCTTTTCCATAAGAATGAGATAAATTAAAGTGTAGCGGTAAGGAATTTTGATCTAAACAGGGTTTTCCTTTGGAACTATACTTAAATTTAATCTCTGCTGGTGATAAAGTTAAATACTGACTTAGAATCCTTCTTAGGGTTCCCCGTGCGATGATAAATGCTTGTTGATCTTTTTCAAACTTAAAGCGTTCAGCCCGTTTTTTTTCATCAGCCGAAAGAATCGTTTGGTAAAATTGAAGAGATGAAAGCGATCGCTTCAGGTTTGTTTGCCAAACATGAATACTTTGAGAAGATAACTGAAAATGTAAATGACTATCCATTACGATGATGAACCTGTTGATATAACTGTTGTAATGTTTGTCCCTGGGTAGGAAATTCTGTAATTTTTACCTCACAAACAACCTGAAATCGTTGTCCTTCCAAGGTGGTAAACACCTGCTGTCGGAGAGAAATCAAGACATCAGATAGGTGTTCCTGAGCTTCTGCTTGAGTTAACCCCGGCATTCCAACGACAAATTCCCCATTTCCCCAATATCCAATGGTTTCAACTCCAACCGTAGTCATTCCTTGAAATAAACGCCCCCACCGTTGCAAAACTTGATAGCCAATCAAATGCCCATATTCAAGATTAATATCATGGAGTTGACTAAAACTTAATACTCCCAAAGAAAACGGTTGTTCTAATTGTTGACATTTCTGGATTTGTTGTTGTAATTCTTGACTAGACTGGAGATAATTTGCTAACCCTGTGATCGGATCTTTTGTAGACAATGTTTGTAATAATCGAGTCCGTTCTAAACGGTTAGTAATGCGAGTTAAAAGTTCTGGCCCCATAACCGGTTTGCTCACATAATCATCCGCCCCCGCCGCAAATACCTGTTGAATGGTTTTACTATCACAATGGGCCGTGAGAAACACAATTGGTAATCCTTGCCAATGGGGATCAGCCCGAACCGTTTGGCACAGTTCTATTCCACTAACCGGAGACATTTCCACATCTAAAATTAATAAATCCGGTGAAACAGAGTTCAAAACCTCCCAAAACCGCAGGGGGTCACTGAGTCCCGTCATTCTTATCCTCCAAGGCTCTAAAACGGGCCGCAAGGTGGCTAAAAATAACGGGTCATCATCGACGACCAAAACGTTGACTTTGGAGTGCGGAGAGGCTTGTAACAGTTGGCTGGTGGCTTCCCAGATTTGGGTTGGGGTCACAGGTTTAACGAAGATTCTGCGACCGCCTGCACGAGCGACCGTGACTCGATCCATTAAACCTTCTGTGGAGGTTAGGACTAAGACGGGAATGGGAGGAGTACGTTTGGCTAAATCTATAATCAGTTGGGATCGGTCTTCGGCTTTAATATTGGGATAGTCATTGAAGACAACAACCTCTGGAGTATTGATATTTAACCAAGTTTTTGCCTCTACTAAGGTGGGAATTTGTTGCCAAGCTAACCCCATAGAATCTGCTAAAGATTGCAAAGCTTTTCCGAATTCAAGATCGGAATCAATTAATAATAGGCGAGGGGAAATCTCGGAAACTGAATATTCAGGTAAGGAACTCACATTGGGGGAGAGATTGATTTCTAAATTCGCGGGGGTTGAGGTCGGGAAAGACAGAGGAGATTGATCGGTTTCAGACATTGAGTGAGGCAGTAACTTTTCTAATTCGTGAATGTAGGAGTGTAAGAGTTGGATTTGCTCAAAGGTTAGGGGCTGATCTCCTTCTAAATTCTGTTCAATTTTTTGAGCAATTTCTGTCCCTTGTTCTAGGTCAAACATTCCTAGGACTCCGGCTAATTTATGGGCGGCTTGTTCGGCGGCGTTACGGAGGGAAGAAAGCAGGGTGTTTGTGGTTAAGGCGATCGCTAAATGTTGCAAAATCGCTAACCGTTCTATTAATAAATCTTGATATTGATTCCAGAGTTTTTCTTTGGCTTGGTTAAACTGTTGTTCTAGGGAAATCTCAATTGCAGGCTGAGGAGAATCAACAGAAACAGAGGGCGTTGTTTGGAGTTTTGCACTGAGACGATAACCCAACCCATAAACATTTTCAATCCACTCCGCCGCACCAACCGCTTTTAATTTTTGTCTCAGTCCTTTAATATGAGCTTTAACGCTTTCTTCTTGGGGCGGATCATCAAAACTCCATAAATATTCTATCAGTTCAGCCCGACTAAAAACCCGTGCGGGGTTTCGCATTAATAATTCTAATAAACTATATTCTTTGGGGGTCAAGGTAATGGGTTGATGGGCATAATGAACTTGACAAGTTACCGGATTCAGTTGTAAATTTCCAATTTCTAAGATGGAAGAATGGGAAACTTCACCCCGTCGTAATAAAGCCCGAACTCTTGCTTGAAATTCGGCAATATCAATCGGTTTAATCAAATAATCATCAGCACCCGCATCTAAACCTCGGATGCGCTCGCTTGTTCCGTCTTTAGCAGTTATTAATAAAATCGGGATGGTACTGCCTTGATAACGTAATTTTTGACACAGCGTAATGCCGTCTAATTTCGGTAATCCTACATCAATGACAATTAAGTTATAAGTGGTACTTTGAGCATATTCCCACCCCATTTGACCATCTTCAGCTTGATCGACAATATAACGCTGGTTGGTTAAAGATTGTACCAACATGGATGCAAAAATTGGATCATCTTCGATCAACAAAATTTTCATGGTGAGTTTAATCTTTCCCTTGAAATGCGATACCTTCCCGACTTTTTCCCGATCCTACCTTAACTTTAGATTTGAGAATTCCTTCTGACTCCAACTCAAACGGTTTTTCTCGGTTTATTCTCCAGTGTAACGTACCTGTAGATAGGCGTTATCTTGGGTTCTACATTGAGAAGAAGCAAGGAAATTAATTCCTCACTTCTTCTCAATTCCTATCTTATCTTAACGGAATCTTCCTCTAACCCTTGTTTTAAATCCATTGCTAATTTATTAAAGTTTAATTGGGAAAAGGTTCCTGTAAAAACCCATTGTCTAACGACTAATCCTAACCAAATTCCGGCTAAAAACATCAGCCAAAACATCAGGGGAGATTGAAGTTCTAAACCGCTTTTTAAGTTCATCCCAAATACACAGGAAATAGCCGTAAGCGGAAAGAAAATCGCAGCTAAAGTATTGAGTCGATTTCCAGCTTTAGCAGCGGCTTCTGTTTCAGTTGCAATTTTAAAATCCAGGGCATTTTTTGTGTTAATATAAAGAATATCTAACGTGCGTTCAATTTCATAAGCCCAATCTCTTAAATCCACAATATCTCGATCTTGAGGAATGGCTTCTCTGGCTGTTTGTAACGTGGCGTGTAAGTTTTCTGTCGCTAACTGTAGAGGGGTAATAGCCTCTAAAAGGTTAAAATAATCCTCTGCGGTTTTAGCAATATTATAAAATTGATTTAAGTCTGCTTCGGCGGAATGATATTCTTTAATATGATTGGTTAATTGTTGAAACGGGACACCCCCTTTACTGCATTCCCAACGACCATCCGGTCTACGCCAAAATAAGACCCCTTCTCGATGACGCTCGCCCGGTTTGGGTGCTTTATGTAATACTAATAACAGATGTTCATCGGCTATCATCGCCCGTTGTTTACCAAAACTTTTTTGACCAAAGCGATCGCAAATCGCTGACGGAAGATTCCAAGTTGGGGGTAATTTCATAGGATAGCAGGAAACAGGGAACGGCGAACAGGGAACAGGGAATAGGGAATAGGGAATAGAAAAAAAGTTTACCTTGTATTTACAGAACTGCTTAACTTCAGGGTTATCTATTGACAGTTGAAGGTTAAAAACCCATATTCAACTGTCAACAGATAATAGCCTCCTAAAACCTATTTTTTATCTTTTTTTCCGGGAGCATTTTCGGGTTTGGCTTCAGGATCAGAAGACTTTAAAGCTTCATCTAAAATCGCTTTCGCTTCTTCAGCTTTTGCTCTCGCTTCTCGATATCGAAGATTAGAAACCGCGAAATTTTTTAACACCTTAAACCCATCTTTTAATTCGGTTACTTCTTCTACCGTTACAGGTTGATCTGTAAACAAAATATCAATGGCTTCTCGCACTTTTAGAGCTTCTTCCCGTGATTCCATTACTTTCAATTTCAACGAAGCCAAATTACTCAAAATCTGCACAGCTTCAGAAATGGCATCTTCTTCTTCAACGGGGGTATCATCGGGCTCTTTGACTTCGATAAACTGTTGAGGACTAAAGCCTTCATCTAATTCCGTTGGCAGTTTACCTGCATCCATCAATTCCATGAGTTTGTCCATCGCTTTCTCACGGGCTTGGGATGAATCTTTGCCTCGGACGGTGAGAACGATTTCTGGACTTTGAGCAAGGGTGTAGCGAACCATATTGACACAGACTGCCTATGATAACTCTTGACTTCTATTGTAGCAAAGGTTCGGTTCAGATTAGGTTAAGCTTATCTACAATTTGGGTTTTAACCGTTAGGAGCGACTGATAAAGGTTTAAGATTAAATCAGTTAATCTAATTTTGAGTTGAGTTGGGACGATGAAAGAACAATTGATCAAATGGTTAAATCGAATTTTAGTGGCGGATGTCTTTTTAGTATTATTCAGTTTTTTTTGGTTAGTGATTGCGGTTTTAGGACATTCTTTTAAAGTCAATCTCGGCTTAGATTTATGGTACAAACTTTGGGAACCTGTGTTTACTCCCGCCATTGGCATTTTAATGGGAGGGGCGATTCTTAGTTGGGCGATTAGTAAAGTTAACCAATTATTTTTTAGCCCCAAATCCGATGAATTCTGAAGAATAGGTTGGGTTTAGCAATTGTGAAACCCAACCTATTAAACAATTTCTGATTTCTTGAAGATTAAGGAATAATCAAGAAAATTCCCCAAGCGAGAAGAGACAAAATAAACAAAAAACTAACTCGCCAGTACAATCGATCCCGTTCATAGTTTGACATGGGTTGAAATCTCCTTAAAATCTAAGGGAAGTTAGGGGATTTGACCTCAACCTAACTGCCCAAAATTTCTTATTTTTTCAACTTTTCTCCTAAGAGTTGATTGGTCAGTTTAGGGTCAGCCCGTCCGCCCGTTTTCTTCATAATTTGCCCCACAAAAAACCCTTGAAGTTTGGTTTTGCCAGCATGATATTGTTCGAGTTCTTTGGGATTTTCGGCTAACACTTGATCGATAATTTCTTCTAAAGCTTTGGGATCGGATAATTGAATTAATCCTTTTGCTTCAACTAAAGCTTTAGGAGAACCTCCTTTTGCCAATAATTCTGGTAATAAATCTTTGGCAATTTTACCACTAATCGTTCCCGCTTCAATTAAAGCAATTAACTCTGCTAATTCTTGGGGTTTGAGGGCAATTTCAGTGATACTGCATTTTTCGTTTTTCAGATAGGCGGTAATATCCCCCATAATCCAGTTTACCGCTTGTTTAATATTAGCACCTGCGGCAATAGTTGCTTCAAAATATTCAGAAACCGGACGATCATCCGTTAAAACACGAGTATCATAGGGGGATAATCCTAATTCTGTTTCATAGCGATGACGTTTGGCAGCCGGAAGTTCAGGTAATTGGGATTGCCAAGTTTTTAATTGTTCAACAGACACTTCAATCGGGGGAAGATCGGGCTCAGGAAAATAGCGATAATCGCTTGATCCTTCCTTCGTTCGCATACTAATCGTTCGTTGACTTCCTTCTTCCCATAAGCGAGTTTCTTGAATAATTTTTTCTCCCGCTTCTATGGCGGCAATTTGCCGTTCTATTTCATGATCAATCGCCCGTTGAATGGCACTAAAAGAGTTCATATTTTTAATTTCAACTTTGGTTCCAAACTCTTTTTGACCCACAGGACGCACGGAAATATTAACATCACAACGCAGAGAACCTTCCTGCATATTCCCATCACTCACGCCTAAATACCGCATAATTCGACGCAATTCTTGGGCGTATTCCGCCGCTTCTTGTCCAGAACGGATATCCGGTTCAGACACAATTTCTACTAAAGCAATTCCCGCCCGATTATAATCAACCATAGAATAGGTTGAACCGGAAAGGCGATCGCTTCCACCATGAACTAATTTCCCCGCATCTTCCTCCATGTGTAAGCGAGTAATGCCGATGATTTTGCGCCTTGAACTGCCATCTTCCTCAACAATTTCAATTTCTAATTGACCCTTTGCGGCAATCGGTAAATCATATTGAGAAATTTGATAATTTTTAGGCAAATCAGGATAAAAATATTGTTTGCGATCAAATTTACTGTAAGCAGCAATTTCACAATTAAGGGCTAACCCAGCTTTTACGGCATATTCTAAGACTTTTTCATTTAAGACCGGGAGGACACCGGGTAATCCCATACAAATGGGATCAATATTCATATTGGGATCAGCCCCAAATTTCGTGGAAGAATTGGAGAAAATCTTAGTTTCCGTACTCAGTTGACAATGGGTTTCTAACCCAATAATCGCTTCATACTTCGTTGTAACAGGTGCAGTAGCGGTCATAGACATTCATCAGACTTTTGTTAACAGCTATTCCCTATTGTATATTTTTTTTGTTGCTCTGAGTCTCTCAGACGATGGATCATGGCTTAATTTTATCTAAAAATAGGTTTTAATCAACAAAACAGGGTAAAATCTTATTCTTAAGCTGAGTTTTATCTTTTATAATGCCAATTTCAAATTCTTCCCTTGTATCATCAGAGGAGTACATCCGGGTTAACCCTCGCTTAACAATTGAAACTTTTCGGGAAAAATGCCCGGTTACGGCTGGAGAGGACGTGATCAAAGGGCTAACTCAAACCCCGAAAACCTTACCGCCTAAATATTTTTATGATGATCAGGGATCATTATTGTTTGAAAAAATTTGTGAGTTACCTGAATATTATTTAACGCGGACAGAAACTAAAATTTTACAAGATTATGCCTCGGAAATTGCCCATTTAACAGGCTCTTGTGAAGTTGTAGAATTAGGAAGTGGGAGTTCTACAAAAACTCGGATTCTATTAGACGCTTATCAAGAGTTAGGTCATCCCTTACATTATTTACCCATTGATATTAGTGGGGGAATTTTAGAACAAAGTGCCTATTCTCTCCTGGAAGATTATCCCACGCTGCATATTCATGGAATTGTTAGTACCTATGAAACAGCCTTAAAACATCTCAATTCTTCTCCTTTACCATCACGAATGATCGGTTTTATTGGGAGTACATTAGGCAATTTAAAACCCGAAGAATGCCATGTTTTTTTTGCCCATGTTGTTGAAGCGTTGCAGCCCGGAGATTATTTTTTATTAGGGGTAGATTTACATAAATCTAAGTCGATTTTAGAACCTGCTTATGATGATAGTCAAGGCGTGACGGCTGCTTTTAACTTAAATATGTTGCGACATTTAAACCGTTTGTTTGAAGGAAATTTTAAGATTGATCAATTTGAACATTTAGCCTTTTACAATGACACGAAGCATCAAATTGAAATGCACTTAAAAAGTTTGCGATCGCAAATCGTTGAACTGAAAACCCTAAATTTAACGATTGAATTTGCAGAAGGCGAAACGATTCATACTGAAATTTCTCGTAAGTTTCAATTTGAACAAATTCAAGAGGAATTACAAACCCTAGGATTAGTTTCATTAAAGCATTGGACAGATGAAAATCAATATTTGGGTTTAATCTTGTATCAATTGCAATAGACAGTTATCAGTAGAGACGTGCCATGGCACGTCTGTACCAGTTATCAGTAGAGACGTGCCATGGCACGTCTCTACCAGTTATCAGTTCATGGTCAATTGTTATTTGCTAAAGTTTTAAAATAAGTTGCTGATCACTTGTTTTTGATCCAATCTTCGCCGACTCGAATGGTTAAATCTGAACCCAATTCTCCTGTGGCAGAGGCTTTAATTTCCCCTAATCCAAGGGCTTTTTGCATCAATTTTGCCGCCCCTAAATCTCCGCCTTGAACAATAATTTGGGTTTGCAATTGTGGAGTTGATTCTATTGGGGCTAAATAAACTTGATTAAATCCTTGATTGGATAAAAAGTTAAGCATTTTTTCAGACCCAATCGGATGACCAGAGGCATTTTGAATCGCAATTTTTAAATCTTTGGATAAACTTTCATAAGCCGAAGGTTCATAGGAACTTTTTAAAGTGTATCCTGTTGAATCTAAACGGAAATATTGATACATCACTCGATCCCGTCCCTGTTCATCCAGGAACCAATAACTACTATTAGAATCTTCCTGAGAACTAGAACGACCGGGTAACATCACCATTTTAAAATTCTGGGGGTCAAGATTCAAACCAAAATTAACTAAGGTTAAAATTTCTTCAAAACTCAAATTAGTATCAATATATTTTTGCATAATCCGAATAATTTCAGGAACACGCGGTAAAACTGTCGGATCTTTGAGTCGAACTAAAATCGCTTCCATTAACGCTTGTTGACGCTGAACACGACCTAAATCTCCATAACCATCACCCCGAAAGCGCACAAATTGATCCGCTTGTTCTCCATTAATGGTTTGCCAACCGGGTGCTAAATCAATTTTTAATTGCTGAGTTTTATCTTGATAGGACATCGGTTGAGGAATATAAACTTCTACTCCTCCTAAAAAATCCACTAATTCTCGAAATGCACCGCTACTTACACGAACATAACGGTTAACTTCAATTTTATTTAAAGTATTTTCAATTACCTGTTGCGCTAATTGAGCACCCCCCCAATAATTCGCCTCATTAATTTTTCCAGTTCCATAACCCGGAATTTCAACTTGAGTATCACGGGGAATAGATAATAAACTCACGGATTTATCTTGGGGTTCAAAACCCACTACTAACACCGTATCACTGCGACCTTTAAAAACATCAGGGGACGCTGAATCTTGATTATGATTACCATCAATTCCCAACACCAAAATATTAACCGAACGAGATAAATTATATTTAAACCGATGTCGCCATAGCCCATCTAAAATATTTAATTCGGGTTCATTAAAATCAAATTTTTCAGGAGCAAGTAAAGCTGTCATTGCTCCTAAAATAGCTGAAATACTAGCCAGCAATAAGACAATAAAACTAAAAAATATTAATTGGAGAATTTTAGGTTTTTGACGGTAAGGGAACGGAGAAGTCATAAGCTGATTTAAGGATAGCTTTTCAGGGAAATTAGGACTTACGCAAAAACCCGGTTTCTGAAGCCAAAATTAAGTTTATAGCTCTTAGCCTTCAGGAGAAACCGGGTTTTTTATCCCCTTGTGCGTAAGTTCTGGAAATATAAAAACTGAAAATCTATCGTCTAATAGTCAGGTTCATTTGTCAAGATAGATTAAATCATCCTTTGTGTTCTCCATTCCCCTGTGATCAAATTCTTAAGATTTTAATCCGGCTTCTTGTAGGCGTTCTAGGGAAATTTTAGCAGCTTCAGCCACTTGAGGATGACTATCTTTGACTAAATAGTTCAACGCCGAAAGACTTTTGGGCGTCATCAAATGACCTAATGCTTCAGCTAATCGTTGCCGAACTAACCAATCTTCAGCTTGAGCAAAGCGAAGAATATGCTCAACAGATTCAACATCTTTAATTTCTCCGATCGCCGCGATCGCAGCTTGATGTAAAATCACTTCATTACTGTTTAATGCGGCTAATAAAACATCACGGGCGCGAATATCTTTTAGGTTGCCTAAAGAAACTGCTGCACTAAATCGAACCAGCCAATCTGTATCTTCATAAAAAGCTCTAACTAAAGGTTCAAATGCTCGAATATCTTCTAAATAACCCAAAGCCCCTGCTGCATCAGCCCTGACTCCATAATCAGGATCAGTTTCTAATAGATTCACCAACAGGGGATAGCATTCTGCTGTGGGTTTAATTCCTAGGGCAAAAACCGCCATTGATCGCACTTGTAAACTGGGATCATTGAGAACTTTTTTAATTAAAGGAACAGCATCTTCTGGGGGAACTTCCCGCAAAGAAACTAACGCCAATAACCGATCGCGTAAGTTGGCACTCTCTAACTGATTTGAAATATTTTCTAAGTTCAACGGTTGACTCATTCGTAAATCAGGTTCAATTTAATCTTTATGTATTATAGTAAAAAAAACTCAAATTTGTAGAACACAAAGTTGCCTAAACGTAACTAAATTCTGCATTTCCCGATCAGGGGGAGTTAGGCGGATCAACTTCAGCCTAACTCCCCTAAATTTCTCTTATTTTTTTTTGACCCTAAACTGTCCCCAATGTTCTTCACCTTGACGCTTAGAGGTTGAGTTTGTCACCGGATGGAGATCAAGAATATGAAATTTATCTTGAAAATATGCTTGAATTTCCCCAGGTGTAATCCCAAACGGTGGCCCTCCAGGACGGGAATGGGTAAAAAACAACCCCAACAATTGCCCCTTGGGTTTCAGAATAGACTCAACTAACTGGACATAATTTCCTCGTTTTTCTGGGGGAATGGCACAAAAACAAGTATGTTCAATCACATAATCAAATTGTCCTGAAAACTCTTCCGATAATTCAAAAATATCCCGTTGTAAGAATATTGCTGAGGTGGGTAAATCTTGTCCTGAACCTTTTAAAAGAGACGGTTGAGCTATCAACTTCTGTTGCCAGTTTAAGGCTTCTTCAATTGCAGAAGTCGCGAAATCAATCCCAACAACATCAAATCCATAACTGGCAAACAACAGCGCCTCATAACCCCTTCCACAGCCTAAAACCGCAGTTTTTCCCGGTGGTAGGGTGTGAGAAGATTGCAAAAAATCAACAAAGGGGGGTGCTGGTTCTCCTAAGTCCCATCCTGGGGTTCCCTGTTGATAGTGTTCTTCCCAAAAATTGGGTTCATTAACTGATAAAATCATAACTATTTATTGTGAAATTACATTAAGCTCATCAGCGATCAGTCTCCGATCAACGCTCAGTGAGTTTGTGTTGACATTCCAGGATTAAAAACCTTGTGCCTTTTACCACGAACTTTTTTTAGAGCATCACTATGGAATTTTATCAGTCTGTGCGGTATTCATCAGCTTTAGAACAAGCCATTGATCGAAATCCATTTATCGTTACCCCCGAAACTTCTTTAGCCGATGTGATCAAGGTATTGGGGTTCTCTCAAAATCATTGTCTGTTAAACCCTAGCCATTCTTCAGTAGAAGATTCTAGGGCAAATTGTGTGTTCGTGATTCATCAAGATCCAGAAGAATTTGTTCATGTTCTTCTCGATGAACACCCTCAACCTTCCTCTCTTTTAGGCATTGTAACGGAACGAGATATTGTTCAGTTAATTGCGGCTGGAATTTTAGATAATTTAAAGGAAGCACCGCTTCATAAAATTCGGGTCGCTGAAATTATGTCTCCGGTTACGGTTAGTTTAACTGAATCCGATGATCAAGATATTTTTACCGCTTTATCCTTATTTCGACAACATCAAATTCTCCATTTACCCGTTTTAGATAGTCGAGGGCAATTGGTGGGAGTGATTACTCCAGAACGAATTCGTCGGGTTTTACAACCGTCTAATATTTTAAGATTGCGACGAGTTGGAGATGAAATGTTAACCCAAGTTGTGACGGCTCCGGTAACAACATCCGTATTAAGTTTAGCTCAAATGATGGCGGCACATCAAGCCAGTTGTGTTGTGATTTTTCAAACCGGAACTCGAAAAAAATTAACCCCCGTTGGATTAGTTACAGAACAGGATATTGTGGAGGCGCAATTTTTAGAATTAGATTTAACCTTAACACCCGCAACAACGGTAATGGGAACTTTATCCTTTTCTTTAAAACCCAATGATTCTTTATGGCTGGCCCATCAAGAAATGCAAAAGCAACAGGCACAATGGTTAGTCGTTTGTGGGGATGAAGGAGAATTATTAGGAATAATTACACAAGTTAGTTTATTAAGAATGCTTGACCCGACGGAAATGTATCGGGTGGTTAAACAATTACAGCAATCAGTAAATCAGTTACAAACGGAAAAATTAGAACTGTTAAAAAGCCGCAATGCGGAACTGGAAAAACAAGTTCAAGAACGCACCTCTAAAATTCATGAACAGTTACAACGGGAACGACTGTTAGCCAAAATTTCCATGAGAATTCATCAATCCTTAAATTTAGATGAAATTCTCAATGCAACAGTGGCGGAAGTTCGACAATTTTTACAAGCTGATCGGGTGTTTATTTATCATATTGAATCCGACCAAACCGGAAAATTAGTGGCTGAATCCGTTGCTATTGGATGTAAATCCCTGGCTAATGATCAGCTTTTTAAAGAATCAGTTCAATGTTACTTAACGGTATTTGAACAGGATAATATTTATGCGGTTTCTGATATTCAAAAATCATCCTTAAGTCCAGAAGAAATTAATCAATTAAATCAACAGGAAGTGACGGCTTATCTCGTGGTTCCCATTTTGCAAGATGGGCAATTGTGGGGAATTATTACCGCCCATCAGTGTTCAGGTTCTCGCCATTGGCAACCCTCAGAAACCCTATTATTACAACAGCTTGCCACTCAATTAGCGATCGCGATTCAACAAGCTCAATTATATCAACAAGTTCAAGCGTTAAATACAGATTTAGAACGTCAAGTTCAAGATCGAACCGCCGAACTCCAGCAAAAAGTTCAAGAATTGCAACAGTTAAATATTCTCAAAGATGATTTTTTGAGTACCGTTTCCCATGAACTGCGGACTCCTTTAGCGAATATGAAAATGGCAATTCATATGTTAAAAATTGCCCCCAATTCTGAGCGCGGTCAAAAGTATTTAGAGATCCTAGAATCCGAATGTCTGCGAGAAACCAATTTAATTAATGATTTATTGGATTTACAACGGTTGGAATCCTCCTCTACCCCCATTGCTCTCGAAAGTTTAGATTTATTGGAATGGTTGCCCAATATTATAAATCCTTTTTATTCCCGCACTCAGGAACGCCAGCAGGTGCTAACTGTATCCTCTTATCCCCATTTACAACCCATTAGAACAAACGCCAATAGTTTAGAGCGGATTTTGGCAGAACTGTTAAATAATGCCTGTAAATATAGTCCAAATGGGGGAGAAATTTTTCTAGGAATTCATTATCGTTCTTTATCAAATTGGTTGGAATTAATATCAACCCCTAAAACCAAACGCAAAGGTAAAAAACAAGATAAATCTCTCCTTTCTCCCTCAATTTCCGACTCCTTACAAATTGTCATTCGTAACCCAGCAGAAATTCCGGCTAAAGAACTCCCCCGGATTTTTGAGAAGTTTTATCGGGTTCCCAATGCAGACCCCTGGAAGCAAGGAGGAACCGGGTTAGGATTAGCATTAGTCCAAAAATTAGTTGAACAATTAGGCGGAACAATTCAAGTTAAAAGTGACCAAAATTTAACAACTTTTACCATTGAGTTTCCCTATTAAGTTCAGTTTTGATTGACGGAGTTGGGACAAGTTACACCATCATTTTTCAGCAATAACAAGCATCTCAAAATCGACCGTTGTTAATTTGTCATTTCTGGAAAATGCCCCCAACTTTGCCCCATAAATATCTATGCTGCTGTAACCGAGAGATTTAAGTAGCCAGGTAATTTCGCTCGGCACATAACACCTTTCATTACAGACAAGAGATTTCTTGTTTCCCAGGTCATCTTCAAATTCCGTTATGTTATGCTCTCGGAAGGTCATCAAGTCAAAACTATTGCTTTTGCAGGTAGCATTTCCGGCTTCCGTTTTTGATTCATAGAATTGCTCAACCGAATGATATAAGGGGAACAATCCATTTAAAGTTGTGAATATAAGTTTAGCATTTGTCTTTAACGAGCGGGTGACATTTTTTAGGATTTCAAAGTTCATTTCATCAGTTTCCATGAGGGCAAATCCTCCCTCGCAAAGCATGATCGCTACATCAAATTCAGAATTAAATGTCAAATTTCTGGCATCCTGCTGCTGAAAATCAATGATCAAATTTTCAATTTTTGCTTTATCCCTTGCCCTTTTAAGCTGAGATTCGGATAAATCAATTCCCGTAACAGAATATCCCCGCTTTGTTAGTTCAATTGTATGTCTTCCTGTACCACAGCCGACATCTAATATTTTTAAGAATTTATTAAATCCTAATTCTTTTTCTATGAAATCACATTCACCCATTGTCCCTTGGGTAAAATTTTCAGAATCATATTTTTCTCCATAATTCTCGAACAGGGATTCGTACCATTGTTTTTGAGTCATATTATTGAAAATCTGATTGCTTTGGAGTTAATAAACTTTATAGCAGATTCGTTTTTAATTATAATCCTCTGAGAGGGGATAAGGGGAATGAAATCGAAGTTGACGGGATTTGGCGTTTGTAATTACCCTGGCTATATGACTAATAATAAAAGAGTGTTGATTTTAGGTGGAACGGGAGAAGCGGCGGCATTAGCTGCTAAAATTGGGGAAATTCCGGGTGTAGATGCGATCGCTTCTTTTGCAGGTCGGACTAAAGAACATATTACTCTCACAACCCCTTCCCGTACAGGTGGTTTTGGCGGTGCAACTGGGTTAGCAAATTATCTGCGCCAAGAAGGAATTGATTTTTTAATTGATGCTACCCATCCCTTTGCCGCACAAATTTCTTTTAATGCTGCTAAAGCTGCCTTGGATTGTGATATTCCTCGATTAATGTTAAGTCGTCCAGCTTGGGAAAAAGTACCGGGAGATCATTGGATTGAAGTCGAAAGTAATCAAGCAGCGGCGAATATTTTACCGGGGTTAGCTGAACGGATTTTTCTTACTATTGGTCGGCAAGAACTCGCAAGTTATGCCCATTTAAAAGATATCTGGTTTTTGATGCGGATGATTGACTCACCGGAAGCGGATACACCAACACCAACCGGAAAATTATTGTTGGAACGGGGGCCTTTTTCTTTGGAGTCTGATCGATCGCTTTTACAAGACTATCAAATTGGAGCGATCGTCAGTAAAAATAGCGGGGGTGATGCTACATATCCTAAAATTATCGCCGCCAGAGAGTTAGGAATTACAGTAGTAATGGTGCAACGTCCACCTGTGCCTGAAGGGGAAAAAGTGGCGGATATTAAAAGTGTCGTAGCCTGGTTAGAAAAAAGATTTTGACCGAAAATAATGGGATACAAGAGGCTGTAGGGTGCGTCAGATAGCAGAATTTTGGGTAAGATAGCTAACTTTATCGGTCTGACGCACCCTACTCAACCGTAACTAGCAACTTACGTTATTACTAAATGTATATGCTGGTATAATCTAAAAGGGCTGTCGTTGCAAGCAAGTTGAAGCCATGTTGTTTGATTGGGACGAGGAGAAAGCCAAAATCAACTTTGCCAAGCACGGTGTTACTTTCGATGAAGCCACTTCTGTGTTTGATGATCCGTTGTTTTTAACCTTTGCAGATCCAGAACACTCTATTCAAGAGCAGCGATTCATTATAATGGGAGAATCTGCCAAAGGACGATTGCTAGTTGTCTCTTACACTGACCGTGCAGAAACCACGCGCCTAATCAGTGCCCGACCAGTTACCCGAAAAGAACGTAAAGCTTATGAGTCAGACCTTTGAAATGGATGATGATTTACGCCCTGAATACGATTTTACTCAACTCACTGTTGTAGCTCGTGGACAAGGGCGTAAACGATCGACTATAACCGTTCAACTAGATCCTGATGTTGCAACAATTTTCCCAGACTCTGGAGCCGTTAATGAAGCACTACGTTTATTGATAAGACTGATTAAACAAGCCCCTTCTCAGCCAAGTGAGCAATCTTTAACTGGATCGAAAAGCTCATAATTATCAAAAAGCTCTGCCAGAAATTAACCAATACTGAAAATTAATGCCCTAACTCATACATTTGTATAGGTAAATCTTGGAGGGCGATCGCATCATTCAGCGCATCAGAATAAGAAAGTAAGGAGCAAGTCTTGACTTTCAGTCTAACTATTATTAATGAAGCTTTGCTTAAACTTTCATACAAGATGTAATTGTCAGATTTTTAAGGTAATTATCCAATCAATAATTTGATAATCTGACTATTTCACTACAACCCACTGCGTTACAGGTGCCATTGCTTTCCAACCTAAAAATTTGCCGATCGGTTCGGCTTTTTGAATGCCAATCCGAGTTAGTTCTCCCCCTAGTTTACTATGCCATTGAAGTAGGATTAATTCGCTTTCGATTGTCACAGTATTGCTAACAAGACGACCGCCTGGGCGCAGTGCTGACCAACAGGTTTCAAATAATTCTGGTTCTGTAATTCCACCACCGATAAAAATAGCGTCGGGTTGAGGTAAATCTTGGAGGGCGATCGGGGCTGTTCCGGCTACAATTTTCAGATGGGGAGTTCCCAAGGCGATCGCATTATCGGCAATATATTGTAATCTGGTGGGATGATGTTCGATCGCAATACTCTGACAACGGCGATCGCTCCGCATCCACTCAATCCCAATTGAACCACAACCCGCCCCTACATCCCACAGCAATTGTCCGGGTAAGGGAACCAATGCAGTTAGAGTTATAGCACGAACTTCTCTTTTTGTCAACTGTCCGTCGTGATGGTAGGCAATATCGGGAAGTCCGGGGAGGCGAGGCGCGAGGGTGAGAGGTTTGGAGGAGATGCAGGTAATGGCGATGACGTTCAAATCGGCGATATCTGTAAATTCCCAACGGTTGGCGATGCCTTCAATTTGGCGTTCTCGCGTTCCCCCTAGATGTTCTAAAACGATGATGGGACTTTCGCCAAAACCTTTCTCGGTGAGAATTTGGGATGCGATCGCCGGAGTCTGGGCATCGGCACTCAGCACTAACAGTTTAGCACCCGGATAAAGCACCGCATTCAACAAAGCCGGAGGGCGACCGCACAAACTCAAAGTTTCTACCTCACTTAGCGACCAACCCAAACGACTACAGGCGAGACTGAAGGTAGAAGGAGAGGGAATAATCGTGATTTCGCTAACGGGAATGGGTTGGGTGAGGGTAACGCCAATTCCGTAGCACATCGGATCGCCACTCGCCAAAATGCAGACAGATTGACCGCGACGGCGGATAATCTCATTAACGGAGTCTTGTAAGGGAGAAGTCCAGAGAAGTTTTTCCCGTCGATCTTCTGGGGGTAACATCGCCAGATGACGTTCACCGCCGACAATAACTGATGCCAGAGATAGGAGACTTCGCCCCGCCGAACTTAACCCCTCTAACCCATCTTCGCCAATTCCGACGATCGATAACCATTTCGCCTTGCAATTCCGATCCGCCATGTCTAAAAAAATGAACTGTGGTATAATCTTCGAGCTTGTCTTTGGGAAAGTCCGGTGCGATTCCGGTACTGTGCCGCAACTGTAATCAAGTCAAAAGTAAAAAGAGAATACTCAACAGTATATTTTACCTTTTTCCTTGCGAGTCAGAACACCAATTACAAGCTTTTTAACAGTAGATAGAAACCTAATTTTCTAACTACTTCTCTGCGTCGCATGGAGAAAAAACAACTGTGAATTGGTTAGTTGAAGCAAATGTTTGTCCGGGTTTGTTTTATGGAACTCCTGCCCAAGATGGGTTTTTAATTCGCATCCGCACTCCGGGTGGATGGCTAAATTCTCAACAGGGAAAGGCGATCGCTACTTTGCTCGAACAATGGCAGAGTACAATACAAGTTACCAATCGGGCAAATCTGCAAATTCGCGGCGTGCAAAAATCCCCCACTTTAGAAGACTTTCAAACCTTACAAAAATTAGGGTTAGCTGCCCATAATCCCACTATCGATCACTTGCGTAACATTATGTGCAGTCCCACTGCTGGAATTGACTGCCAAGAATTAATTGATACTCGTCAATTCGTCCAAAAATTAGATAGTTTTATCCAAAATTATCCATCAATTGCCGAACTGAGTCCTAAATTTAGCATCGGTATTGATGGCGGTGGTACAGTCGGAATTGGCACTCGTTCAACTCTAGCCTGGGAACACCGATATAACGAGATTCAGCTATCAGCAATTGCCCTTAATAATGGGGGTGTTGCTTTTCAATTAGCACTGGGAGGTGATAAACAATTATGTTATACCGATATATTAATTGAACCAGAAAACTGTCTATCTGTGGTGACAGCATTAGTAACAGTTTATCTCGATTATGTTAAACAAACCCCATCCATAAAGGGGAAAAAACCTCGGATGAAACACTTGCTAAAAGATTGGGGAGTGGAAAAATATCTCGAACAAGTTAACTGTCAATTAAATCATCCTTTAGAGCGGAATGTTACTGGAATAATATACAGGCAAGATGCCTGTTCCACTTTTCATTTAGGAATTCACAATCAAAAGCAAGCCGGATTATCTTATATTGGCTTATCATTAAGATTAGGACAATTGACGGCTACTCAACTAATAGGATTAGTAGAATTGTCGGAAACTTTTGGGAGTAGTCAGTTACGATTAACTCCTTGGCAGACTATTATATTACCCGATATTCCGAATCAAAAAGTGTCAGAATTGTTGCCAAAACTGACATCATTAGGATTATCTGCTTCTATGGGATGGGATGCTGCGATCGTTGCTTGTGGCGGAAAACCAGGTTGTGCGGCGGCGGCAACTGCAACTCAAATTCATGCGACCATGCTAGCAGATTATTTGAACGAACGCTTAACCTGCAATTCTCCTGTTAATATTCATTTGACAGGTTGTGCTAAATCCTGCGCTCAACCCAGTCCAGCAGAAATTACGCTTTTGGGAACTACAATTGAGCAAAATGGCGAAATAATAGAAGGCTATAAAGTCTATATTGGCGATGATAAAAAATCGTTAAAAATTCCCATATTTGAGGGAGAAGTTGCTAGTGTTTTCCCAAAAATAGAACAATTTTTAATCTCCCAAAAATCGCAGAGTTCACAACAATGAATAAGATTGAATACATTCGGAATGGTGATGAAATTTACCGAAAATCTTTTGCCATTATTCGCGCTGAAACTAACTTAGAAAATCTACCTGATGATTTAGCTCATGTTGCGGTTCGTCTAATTCATTCCTGTGGGATGACAGATATAACACAAGATTTAGAAGCGTCATCGGATGCGGTGAAAATCGGACGAAATGCCCTTGCTCAAGGTGCATCAATTCTCTGTGATTCTCAAATGGTAGCGAATGGAATTACCAAAGCGCGTTTACCTCAAAATAATCAGATTATTTGTACGCTTAATCATCCAGACGTGAGCGAGTTAGCACGGCAAATTAATAATACTCGATCGGCTGCCGCTTTAGAGTTTTGGCGATCGAATTTAGCCGGATCGGTGGTAGCAATTGGTAATGCACCAACTGCACTTTTTCGCTTACTAGAATTGCTGGATGAAAGTGTCGCAAAACCTGCTTTAATTTTAGGTTTTCCGGTTGGATTTGTGGGAGCGGCAGAATCGAAAATGGAATTAGCAGCAAATAGTCGCGGTGTGCCTTTTATTACCCTGCACGGACGTAGGGGAGGAAGTGCGATCGCGGCAGCAGCAGTAAATGCCTTAGCAAAAGAGAACGAATTATGACTAAATTAGGGAAACTTTATGGATTAGGAATTGGCCCTGGCGATCCCGAATTGTTGACGCTAAAAGCACACCGAATATTAACAACTGTTCCGGTCATTGCTTATCCTACTTTAGAAAGTGGTAAAGTTTTAGCACGCTCAATTGTGGAGGATTTTATCCGTCGGGATCAGATAGAAATTCCGATGCCATTACCGTTTAGTGTCGAGCGAAGTTCTCAACCCCATTATGATATTGCTGCCGAAAACATTGCCGAACATTTAAACTTAGGTCGAGATGTGGCGGTGCTATGTGTAGGCGATCCGATGTTGTATGGCACATTTATGTACATCTTTAATCGCTTATCTGAGCGGTTTTCAATTGAAGTCGTACCGGGAATTTCTTCAGTGATGGCAAGTGCGGCAATGTTGGGCGTACCTATCACTTATCGGAATGATGTATTCAGCATCATGCCTGCTACTTTGGAGGCGGAAATATTGCGCGATCGCCTATCATTTATCGATGCAGCAGCAATTATTAAATTAGGCAGACATTTCGCTAAAGTTCGTGATATTCTTAATGAATTAGGATTATTAGAACGCGCCCTCTACATCGAACGAGCAACCTTACCCAATCAGCAAATTATTCCGATTACCGAAATCGATCCAATTGCTGTTACCTACTGGTCATTAATTCTAATTCCTAGTAAAACTAAACCCAAATGAAGCAATCTATAATGGAATTTAATGGAATTTTGCGATCATTCATAGAGGCTGCTAACATGACTTCTTCACTGGCTAAATCCTTGAATTCTCAAGCTGCACTCGCGCAACATTTGCCTCCTTTAGAAAATGGCGATCGCTTAATTCGCCCTGAATTCGAGCGCCGTTATCAGGCTATGCCGGGATTAAAAAAAGCTGAACTTATCGAAGGAGTTGTGTACATGGCATCCCCATTGCGGTTTAAATTTCATGCCGAGCCCCACGGACGTTTAATCACTTGGTTGGGAGTTTATCAAGCTGCTACACCCCAAGTGCAAATGGGTATTGAGCCAACAGTTCGCTTGGATATCGACAACGAACCGCAGCCGGATGGAGTGTTATTAATTAGCCAAGAAAGCGGCGGAAAATCAACTCTGAGTGCAGATGGATACCTAGAAGGATCGCCGGAATTGGTAATAGAAATTGCCGCTAGTAGTGCTGCCATAGATTTAGGCGATAAAAAACGTGCTTATCGGCGCAGTGGTATTCAAGAATATCTTGTTTGGCAGATATTTGACCAAAAAATTGATTGGTTTAGTTTGCAAGATGGTGATTATATTTCTTTGCAACCCAACCCAGAAGGGGTGATTTGCTCTCTGGTGTTTCCGGGTTTGTGGTTAAATGTTGAATTCATGCTAAACGGAAATATGCCACAAGTGTTAAGTACCTTACAAGCTGGTATTAATTCGGCGGAGCATCAAGAATTTGTCGATAAGTTAATCGCACCACAGTCAGGAGAAGGAAAATGAAATCTCCGGCTATTATCATTTTAGGAGAAACCAGTATTCCCGTTGCTCGTAAAATGCAAATTGCTCTACCAGAAGCGGTGGTTTATGGGTTAATAGATCGCACCCATTCGGCTGATTTTAGTTATGCTAATTTTGGCGAAACGGTGCGAGAATTTTTCCAGACTGGAACGCCAATTATTGGGATTTGTGCGGCGGGTATTTTGATTCGCACTTTAGCACCTTTATTAACAAATAAGTGGCAAGAACCGCCTGTATTAGCGATCGCAGAAGATGGAAGTGCAGTAGTACCTTTGTTGGGGGGTTTACAAGGGGTTAACGATCTCGCTCGTCAAATTGCCTCGGTTTTGCAAATTTCCCCCGCAATTACCACGACTGGTGATATTAGATTTAAAACAACTTTATTATCGCCACCACTGGGTTATCAGTTAGTTAATCCTGATGATGCGAAAAAGTTTCTTTCCGATTTGTTGGCGGGTGAAAAGGTAAAGTTAATCGGGGAAGCAGACTGGTTACAAAATAGTAATTTACCGATTTCATCAGAGGGAAAACTGACGATCGAGATTAGAGGCAAAAATAACTTGGAATTGGCAAAACCTAGCGCAGATTGTTTAGTTTATCGAGTTGAGGAGAAAGACAAAACTGAGGAGAAATTGGGTTTTTCTCAAAGGGTTTTTGCATCTCAGAGTCAAGGTCAGTTAGCGATAGTGGGAACGGGGCCAGGGGCTATTAATTGGATGTCTCCAGAAGTTAGAGAGGTATTAGAAAAAGCAACGGATTGGGTGGGATATAAAACTTATTTGGATTTGGTAGAATCGCTACGAAAACCGGAGATTGTTCGCCATGAATCTGATAATCGGGTGGAACTCGATCGCGCAGAAATGGCGTTAGATTTAGCTGCTAAGGGGCGATCGGTTGTGTTAGTTTCTTCCGGCGATCCGGGAATTTATGCAATGGCATCGGCGGTGTTTGAGGTATTAGAAAAAAAGGTAAAATCAGAATGGGATGCGATCGCCATTCAGGTATGTCCGGGAATTTCGGCAATGCAAGCGGCGGCGGCGAGTGTTGGCGCACCTTTAGGACATGATTTTTGTGCGATTTCCCTATCAGATATTCTGAAATCTTGGGAGGTGATTTCTCGGCGCATTGAGTTGGCGGCGCAAGCAGATTTAGCGATCGCATTTTATAATCCTGTTTCTAAAGAGCGAACTTGGCAATTGGAGAAAGCAAAAGAGATTTTGTTAAAATGGCGATCGCCCCAAACACCTGTTGTATTAGCGCGTAATTTAGGGCGAAAAGGGCAAACTGTTACCGTGAAATTGCTAGAACAATTAACAATTGAAGATGCGGATATGCGAACCGTAATTTTGATTGGATCGAGTAAAACTCGGATTATTCAACAAGGTAAAACAAAGCAATGGGTTTATACTCCACGTCACTATTAGAAACTGGGTTTTTTCAGATGTGCGATCGACTAATATTATGTCCATGAAAACCAAGGAGAAGTAGGGGGCGTCAGACAAAAAATTTATGACTTTAATCGTTACCTTAAAACTCTGGCGCACCCTACAGATTAATTCAAATTAGCAATAGCTTGTTGCACTTGCTCGATATCGAGTTGTAAAATATCCGCAATTTCCTCAACAGAAAAACCTTTTCCTAATAAGCGAGGAATTGTTTGCAATTTACCTTCAACAATTCCTTCCAGCTTTAATTCTTGAGCAAACCGAGTTTTTCTCAAATCATCAACACCAAACATAGCTTCTAACTCCTGACGACTCATTTGGGGTAACTTTGCTAAAACAATCGTTTCCAACAAGTTTAACAGTTGTAACCGATAAGGTTCATCGGAAAATTGTTGTTTTACTTGTGCAATTAACCGAGTTACTTTCTCTAAGAGTTCTTTCTTTTTGGCGACAACTAATTGAATGATTTGTACGCCTAAAGGAGTGGTTTCACTGACTTCTATTTCATTCAAATAGATGCGCTTAACTAGGGGAGAATCTAATAACGGTTGTACAGATTCTCTTTGTCTAGCTTTCGGTTCAATGCTACGACTCCTGAAAATAATCATAGCACGCCACCGTAAATCCGGCTCATTATCTCTGAGATAGGTAAAAATCTCGGAGAATAAACGCAGATAAATTTTCGGGTCTTTTTGAAATTGTACCTCGGTGAAATAAATTGGATTTTCGGAATTTTCGGGTAAAAATACTCCATCAATTCTAAAAGCAGTTTGTTTCAATTCAACTGAATCAAAACGGTAATCTTGTACCAGTTCTGGTGATTCTCCCCATAACTCAAAAAAGGTTTCGGGTAAGTCTTTGAAAATGCGATAAAAGATGTGATCTGTTTTCATCATATTCCACCCTCCTTTTAAACCGGGTTTCTAACTCTAGTCAAAGGGAAATTTATTTTGCCAATTTTAATTGCGCGATCGCAGTTTGGGCAATAATTTTCCCTTGGCGATCGAACAAAATCACACCGATTTTTAGAGAAACATTGCCATATTTCTGCACATACTTTTGTGCCTTTTCACTAATAGTTTCTGCTAAAATTTCAAAAACTGGCGCTGCTAATCCGATTTCAACTAATAGTTTATAAGCTTCATCAGCCGTTTTTGTATCTAATACGGCTTTTACTGTTTCCAGATTTCCACCCGCTTTCACCACCGCAGCACTAATAATTTCTAACTTCGCATCTGCGAGATGACTTGATGTATTGAAAATCCCGCCAGCTAGTTTAATTAACTTCCCTTGATAGCCCAATAATAACACCGAATTTGCACCCCGCAATCCCGCTTCTACTAACAAGGGGCCAACCCAGTTTCCCGTTTGCGCGATCGCATTTTCTGGAATACCCAAACTTTGAGCAATATGGATTCCATGACTGCCAATACAAAAAACTAAATCCTTTTTCTTTTCAACTATAACTTGCAAATTATGACTCAATTCTGACCGATGTTCCTCAGTCGAAAGAGGTTGGGAAATTCCACTTGTTCCTAACAGCGATAACCCTTGCAAAATACCAAACGCCTCATTCGATGTTCGTTGAGCTAACTGGCGACCTTCGGGTAAAATAATTGATACCGTAATCGTTTTATTTTCGGGAATCAAAGGTAACAGATTAGCCTCAAATAAGCGGCGGGCATATCTGTAAATTGCCGGTTCTCCCGATGCAGTTTTTCCTAATCCTTCTCCCCCTTCTAAAATCAGAGGTTCGGTTTGACGTTCTTGCCATTTCACATAAGCCCAAATTGGGGTATTGCGCGTTAAATCTAAATTATCTCCGGGGTCACTAAGAGTAATTGCTAAAGCACTATTGGCATCAATATTAGCAACTTGTTGTACCGGAATTGTGGCGCGATCCGGTAGCAAATTAAGAGATACTTCTGAGATCATCTCAAGGGGTTTTTGTAAGTGTAAAAATGCCGCTTTAGCAGAAGCAACGGCAAAAACCGGAAGGGTATAACCTGTGTTAGCCATTTGCAAAAAAGGATTAGGGAGTAAAAAAGAAGAAGAATTAAATTATACAGAGATGAGTGATGTTTTTGGCTTGAGAAGCAAGATTTTTTGCGCTTGAGACTTTTCAAAAGTCTCTCAGCGTGTTAGTATCTAAAAGCGATCGGTTCCAACGGGGAGCAGCCGTTGGAGGAAAGGGGGAAAGTTCGGTGCAAATCCGGCGCTGTCCCGCAACTGTGAAGAGATTTTGCTGTCTCTGAGTCAGGATGCCCGCCGATTAGTGTTTATTTATATCAACATCTGCGAGGTACAGATCGTGTCTAAAACAAGCTTTTTTCGATTCAAAATACATCATTGGTTGTCAAGCTATTGCCTTGATTCAGTTTTGATACTTTGGCTTAATTGCGATCGGGGATCGTTATATTAAATTCGGACTCTTGTTTGGTAGTTGCCGAAATTAACGCGCCCGTAAATAGTCTGGATAGATTTGAACCTTGTTTCATCACCTCAGATAACAAGATAACAGATCATGTTGCCTGTTCCACTGCCAAATGAAAGATGATTTAGATTTATTTGATTGACTGAACAAAAAATGAAACAGCTTAAATGGTTGCGCCTGATAATGATGGCAGGACTGAGTTTTTATCTAGTAATTGCTTCGCCTACTCCTGCGGTGGCAATGCACATTATGGAAGGATTTTTACCCGTACAGTGGGCAATATTCTGGTGGGTAGTATTTATTCCTTTCTTTGTTTGGGGTTTGCGATCGATTACGCGCATCACCCGTCAGCATCCCGAAACTAAGTTACTTCTAGCACTAGCAGGCGCTTTTACTTTCGTCCTATCTGCATTGAAAATTCCCTCTGTCACCGGGAGTTGTTCCCATCCTACGGGGACTGGATTGGGTGCGGTGCTATTTGGGCCAGCCGTAATGTCCGTTTTGGGCGCTTTGGTATTGTTATTTCAGGCGTTACTATTAGCTCATGGCGGCTTAACAACTTTGGGCGCAAACGCGGTTTCAATGGCAGTAGTTGGCCCATTTGTCGCCTACGGCATCTATCAACTGGTGATGAAAGCAAGCGGTAGACAAACTCTAGCTATTTTTCTGGCTGCTTCGGTAGCAGATTTGCTCACTTACGTGATGACTTCGGCGCAACTGGCGCTGGCATTTCCGGCAGAAGTAGGAGGAATAGGGGCAGCATTTGTTAAATTTGCGGGTATTTTTGCTCTGACTCAGGTGCCTTTAGCTCTTAGTGAAGGTTTGCTGACGGTGCTGGTTTGGAACTGGCTTGTTACCTATAATCACCAAGAGTTGCAAGCGTTAAATGTGATTAAAGAAGGAGTCTAAAAAATGCAAGTTTCTCGCAAAAGTTGGAATAATGGGTTACTGGTATTGGGCGTGATGGCTTTAGCGATCGCTCCCTTAATTCTAGTTCGCGGAGCCGAGTTTGGGGGAGCCGATGGTGTAGCAGAGGCGGCGATTCAAGAGGTAAATCCTAACTATAAACCTTGGGCAACTCCCATTTTTGAGCCTGCTAGTGGTGAAATTGAATCGCTTTTATTTGCTTTGCAAGCGGGACTGGGAGCAGGAGTAATTGGCTATGCGATCGGATTATATCGTGGTCGGCAAGAACAACAAGAACCCAAGGAAAATCAACCAAAATAAGCTAATTTTTCCTAACCTACAAACAAAAACCAATGACCAATAACCAATGCACCATCATCTCGATGCTTATGCCTATACCAATCACCTCAAGCAATTACCCCCTTTACAAAAGCTGCTATTTGCGTTAACTACTTTAGCGATCGCATTACTCGCTCATCCTCTCACCCAAGCGGCTATTTTTGTTTGGTTGAATCTGTGGACGATCGGCTATGCTCGCATTCCAATTAAAGTATATGGGCGGGTTTTGGCTGTTGTAAGTATCTTTCTGCTGACTAGCTTACCAGCTTTGTTAATAAATGCGATGCCGCAAGGCGGCGGCTACGCCATCGCTCTCGATGAAATTACAGCTATTGGGCATAATTCTTTAGGTGGATTGGTAATTGGTAATTGGTATTTGTTTGTGAGTTATTCTGGATTGATGCAAGCGATGGAAATTGTCATGCGATCGCTGGCTTGTTTTTCTTGTTTGCTGTTTATTTTATTCACGATTCCTTTTGCTGAGTTATTATCTATTTTGCGTCAATGTCGTTTTCCTCCCGTATTGCTCGATCTATTACTTTTAATGTATCGATTTGTCTTTTTATTTCTCGATGTAGCAACTCAACTTCATCTGGCACAACAGGCACGAGGCGGTTATCGTACTCGCCAACGCTGGATGCAAAGTGTAGCATTGTTGGCAGGACAGTTAGTAGTGCGATCGCTACAACGCTATCAACAATTTTCTCTGGGATTGACGGCCCGTGGTTTTAACGGTCAGTTTCAAGTTTATTCTACTCAATCTTATCACTATTCCCAACGCTATGCAATAGAATCTTTGCTAGGTTGTATTGGGTTAGTCATTTTCGAGTTAAAATTTCGGTGATTATCTTGGATAATACCCCATCTCTACTGCAATTTGAAAGTGTATTTTACACCTATCCAGGTGCAAATAAACCTGCTATTGAAAACTTAACTCTGTCTATTCCGGCGGGGAAAAGGACGGCTATTTTGGGGCATAATGGTTGTGGTAAATCGACGTTATTATTATTAGCAGATGGGTTATATAGATGTAGTGCGGGAGTGATTTCTTGGCAAGGTAAACCGATGCAATATCAGGCGCGATCGCTCAACGAATGGCGACAAAGAATTGGCTTGGCATTTCAAGATCCCGAACAACAATTAGTAGCGGCAACTGTAGCGGAAGATATTTCTTACGGACTTTGTAATTTGCCACTATCGCAGGCAGAAATAGCGGCAAGATTGCATCAAACTTTGATTGATTTTAACTTACAAGAGTTAGCCGATCGACCGTTGCATTATCTTAGTTTGGGACAAAAAAGAAGGGTCGCTTTAGCTGGGGTAATGGCATTACAACCGCAATTATTATTACTTGATGAACCGACAGCTTATTTAGATCGGTTGCAAACTCGCCATTTAATGCAGGAATTAGACCGAATTCATGGTAATGGAACTACAATTGTGATGGCAACTCACGATCTGGATCTAGCTTATGGTTGGGCAGATTGGGCGATCGTACTGCATGAAGGGCGTGCGCTGGTATCCGATCGGGCCGATCAAGTGTTTAGTAATGTTACGTTGTTGGAACAGTTAGAATTGGGAATGCCTACTTTATGGGAAATTTGGAATGCACTGCCGATCGCATTACGATCGAGCGAATCTCCCCCAAAAACGATTGCAGAATTGCGATCGCGTTTGATGCAATATCAACATTTTCGATAAAAGCGATCAGCAGGTAATTTTCTATCAAACAGTTTAGGATTCTGTTCTGCCAAACACTGATACCAAAGAACAAGTTACTCAATTATTTTTCAGCAATAACAAGCATTTCAAAATCTGACGGTTTCAAATTCCATTAGGTTATGATCATAGAAGCACAGAGAAACAATTCGGACAACCTTCACTTTACCAATAAACTGACACAATAAGTGCAAATATAACTGCGAAAGCGCTATAATAAGGAAATAGTTAAGCATCATATTTAGGTTTTGAAAAGGGACGAATTATGCTAGAGATGAATCAGCAAAATATGGGCTTGAGAGCACGAGTTGCTCAACTAGCAGCCCATCAAAACGCTAAGGCGATCGCAGTTGGAGTCGCAGCCATAGCTGTTGCTCCCGTGATTCTACCCTTGGTTAGACCCGTTCTGAAAGCAACAATTAAATCAGGTATCACTCTGTTTGAAAAAACAAAAAGTGCGCTGGCGGAAACGGGAGAAGTTCTAGCAGATATCGCCGCCGAAGCTAGAGCCGAAGCATTAGCTGAAGCCAAACAAATAGAACTCCCCCAATCTGCATTACCGATCGCGAAAAGTAATCTTGACCGAGAGTTAATCGGATAATCAAGAGTGGAAAGGGGAAAAGATAATTTACATTTCTTGACCCCTCGATCCTTTTTGCTTATGAGCTTCTAATTCTCGCTTTCTGGCGACCGCAATCCATTGGGATAGGGAAATTTGGGTGTACCCCGATGTGGATTTTGTCTGGTTAACCAATTTTGGGTTAACAGGCTGAGATCCTTTAACAAAAGTCGGTAGTAACTTGGGCCCGAAAATCAGCACACCCAGCCCCAGCCAGGTTAGGGGGTGGTTGACCTGTCCATCTTCCAATATCTCTTTGAGATGGAAGGAGAGAATTGATTTTTCCAGATGAATCAGAGACATTATGTAATTGGGAGAGGATAAAACTATTTGAGATTTAGTCTATCAAATTTTTCAGCTTAATAGGAACTATTTGCAATAATTACCCCATTAAGGGGAGCGGTGGTCGTGGAAGTGACTAAGGTAGTAAGAGGACTATGACAAACCTTAACGTTTTCCCCCTTCACCCACCCTGTTGTTCAATCTGATGTTGGAGGAGGGGGCGCAAACTGTTCACGCCAGCAACGATCGCGGAGCCATTATGAATCGCGGTTGCTACCAAAGGATTAAGTCCAACCGTAGAAGCCAGCCCTAGAGCAATCAGGTTAGGAACAACGACAAGGGTGGTATTTTGTTCGATTAAATCACGGGTTTGACGGGAGATCGAGATCACCTCAAGCAAATCCAGCAGGTTGTTGTTCATCAACACCACGTCTGCCGTCTCCCGCGCAATCTCCGACCCCTGCTCAAAGGACACAGAGACATCTGCGTAGGCTAGGGCTACCGAATCATTCAAGCCATCGCCCACAAAAGCAACGGTACGTCCTGCCCGATGCAAGTCACGCACAATCATAGCTTTCTGTTCAGGGAAGGCTTCCGCGTAGACTCTGGTGGCAGGAATGCCAAGGTCTTGGGCCACTTGTTCAGCCCGTTGGGTTTGGTCGCCCGTGAGTAAATGCAACTCAATCCCATAATCCCGTTGAAGGGTTTGAACCAGGTGGCGACTTTCGGGACGGAGGGGATCGGTATATTGGATCACCCCCAGAAAGCGGTGATCGCAAGCCACATAAATTAAAGATTGTAATCGCTCCACATCCGTCGGCATCCAATTACCCCAGTCCACCTCTTCTTGTTGCAGGAACCGCTCACTCCCCACGATCGCATTGTGTCCGTTGATTTGTGCGCGTATCCCCAAACCTACCTCATAAGACCATTCCCCCCGGGCGGGAATCTCCAAATTTTGCTGCTGGGCATACTGGACGATGGCTTCAGCTAGGGGATGGTTCAGTCGTTGTTCAGCCGCCGCCGCCAGTTGCAGCACCGTTTCGGGGGGCAAACCCTCCTCAACCGTTCTCACCCCCGTAATGGCGATCGCACCCTGCGTCAGCGTTCCCGTTTTGTCAAACACAATCGTATCCACCTCCGCGAGTTGTTCCAGGGTGCGTCCACTACGAACCAAAACCCCATGACGGGTGGTATGGTTGAGGGCACTCAAAAAAGCGGTGGGAATAGAAACGCGAACACCCGTCACAAAATCCAGCGTGAGAATGGAGGCGGCTCTGGCCGGGTCACGGGTGGTCAGCAACACGATCGCAGCCAGTAATAGGGCTGGCAGAATCAGGCGATCGGCGACTTTTTCGGCATAGTTAGCCATGCGTGTATCATGCACCGGAGCCTTTTGCAATAACTCAATGCTGGCTGCGGCGCGGGTCTGCTTACCCACGCGATCGGCTCGCAGATAGAGTTGCCCAGAACGGAGGAGGGTGGAGGCCCACACCGATTGTCCCACTTGTCGGACAACAGGCATGGCTTCCCCTGTCAAGCTTTGCTGATCAACGATCGCCTCTCCTAGTAGCACCGTTCCATCTACGGGAATTTGTTCCCCCGGATAGACAACGACGGTATCTCCGACCTGAACGCGATCGCTGGGTATCTGTTGCGGAGCGCGATCGCCATATTTCACCCAAGCAAAATGTCCGATCGCATCCATTAAATTCGTCGTTCGGACTTCCGTTGAGCGAGCCGTTTGCTCCCGAATCACATCCCCAAACTCGTGTAAAACAATCACCATAGCTGGTGTTAATAATTTGCCTTGCCAACCACTCAAACTCAATGCCAGCAAATCCAGGCAATCAATATTTAATCGGCGTTGTCCCATTAAGCTGTGAAAGGCTCGTTGAGCTACCGGAAAGGCCGCAGCCAAGAGCGTCAAAACCGCCAAAGGACGCAGAATGGCGAATCGGGGAAACCGACATAAAAATGCCAGCAATGCTGCTGTTACAGGTAGTTGCAAACTCGACCACTCCCCTTCCTCGGAGTTTTGAAGTTTAGATGTTAGAGTGGTCGGATGGGTGGTCGATGACGTTGCCTGATCGGATAAGCACTTAGATAACAGGTGCGATAGCTGGGCGACCATCGAGTACCCAGGTTGATAGTGAATAATCAGCGATCGCGCTGTTCGATTAATGCGAACATGGGTAATATAATCCGTATTTTCGAGAATCCCTTGTAGTTTTTTAGCATTGTCAGGATGCTGTCCCAGCCAAGGAATCCCCAACCGGACTCGCCCTTGGGTTTGGTGAATGATGCGATAGGCGGGTGGTGTCAAATTTGCCATTATGTCGCTTCTGTATCTTTGTCGGTGGGCTGAGGTTGAAAATGGCGTTCTGCGCGATCGAGAATTTGCAGCAAGCGCATTCCCAACTCTAATTCTGAAACCCCGGCTCCGTCATACTGAATTACCAATGAGGCGGCGGCCCGATTCAGTCGAACTCTAATCACCCCTTCATCGGCTATCAACAATTTTTCCAACTGTTTAGCATAGAGGACATCATTCACTAATCGAGGAATTCGTAACCGCAATCGCCCCGGTGTGGAATGAATGATTGTATAGTCTTCCGTAGTATGGTCATCTGCACTAGCCGACTGTTGATTCACCCCAGCAGCCACAGAGGTTGTTGGGTGAGCTTGTTTTTTCAGTTGCACTACTACCTGACGAGTCAAAGCTGCCAGGGTCAAATTTACTAGCAAAGCCGTAGCTCCCCTAATTTGCAGGCGACTGGTGACAAATAAACCCACCAAAACAGGTAAGATGGTGGAAATCTCTCCATATTCTTCGAGCCAAGTCCCCAAGCGTGGAGCTAAATCTAAGGCTCCTGAATCTTTAATTTCTGGTAATGTCGCATTTGTCATGGTAGATAATTCTCTTTTATAGTCCAGTTACAATTCTTGTTTTTATGAGTTTATCGCCCTCTTTTGTGTCCACAACCTCGCCCCTGTCCGTGTCCTCCTCCTCTTCTCCGATCAGATTGCCCCCCCAAACTCACCGGGAACGGGGAGCTTAAACGGCGCTCTGCACCGCGTTGAAAGGCAGGCAGATGATTATTTTGAGATGCGGATTGCAAGTTCAAAAAAACTCGTTGTACGTCAGGGTAGCCTTCAGTTAAATCCAGCAATCTCTGATACATTTGTGCGTTCTCAATCTCGGCTTGCACACCCGCTTGACAAGCTTCTTGAACAGAGGCAGGAACCTCAACTCGTCCTTGCCAGTTGTCTTCGGGAAGGACAATTCCGTACTTGGAGAATAAGGGCATTAGCGCCTGAATGTGACGCTCCTCGGACTCAACAATGTTGACAAAGGGGCGAATTGCTCCAAATTTATTCAGGATTAAACGATAGGTTGCCCGCGCTTTATATTCATCTTCAATGGCTTCAGTTAAAGCAATTTTAAGGTTTTCTAACATTTAGATCTGGGGTTAACTTAATTGTCAAACATTAGCAGAGGTTGTGGCATTGGCAGTGTTTTTTGTTCCCCTGGTTGTCGCAATAGTGCTAATTTCTCGATCGATAAAGAAAAGCCCCTGACCTTCTACACCAATCAGTTTAATTTTGTCAAGAATACTCTTAAACAAAAATTCTTCTTCATGCTGTTCTGCTACATACCATTGCAGAAATTGCAAGGTTGAATAATCGGGTTCTGTATTGGCTAAATGCACTAAATTATTAATCTTACCCGTGATGAATTGTTCGTGGGAATAGATTTTTTCAAACATCTCTTTGAGAGAATTATATTCGGTGGGAGGTGCTTCCATACCCCGCAAAATAACTAATGCACCTGTTTCCTGTAGGTAGTTAATTAAACGGCGCTGATGCTGCATTTCTTCATCGGCGTGTTGACTGAGAAATGTGGCACAACCATCTAATGCTTTATAAGCGCACCAAGAACTCATTTGCAAATAAAGATGGGAGGAAAACATTTCTAAGTTAATTTGTTCGTTTAACCGCTCAATCATAGCTGTTGATAACATGACAGTATCTCCTTAATTAATTAGGAATTTACCCATTCGTAAATTTCCAGGGTTTCCGAGGCGCAACTTTGACATCCGCCACATTTTTTTGTTTCTAACTTGCGAACTCGCCCTTTTTTTTCCAGTCGATCTAGCATTAAGCGCAAAGCATCTGGATCGCTGTGAAAGCGTTGGGAAAGTTCAGCTAGAGAACTAACAGGATGCTCTCGTAAATATTGCTGAATTTCCTGCAAAATCATAAGAAGGGAACAGGGAATAGGGAACAGGGTCGTAATTAACTGTAAGAATTACAAAGTCGGTTATCTCCTAGCAATTTCTACCGAAGGTTCCGACATCCTTGTTGTTAGTTTAAGGTAACGGCGGTGATCGCTAAATTGTTTCATTCCAATTATAACACCTCCCATGACAAAAGCTAAACTAATTAACCAAGCGATCGCACTTCCTGGGTGCTGATTAATCGTCATAAATTGGTAATAGAATACCGCTACCCAATAGGCTAATCCAGTTGTCCAGCAAGCCACAAAAATCGTCCAACCTAAGTTAGTTTCTCGATAAACAGCGGCAGTAGCAGAAACACAAGGAAAGTACAATAAAACAAATAGCAGAAATGCGATCGCTGCCGTCGTACTCCCAAACAGAGTTGCCATTTTTCCAAAGGTTGTATAACTCACTTCTTGAGTTTCTGCGGCTGCTTTCAAATCCCCCGTATCGTTCATAATACCCATTCCCAGAGGATCGAGAATCTGATTAGTTAAATCGGCTAAATTTTGAGGGATACTCGCAAATGCCTTACCAATCTCACCCCAAAAATCAAAAGGTTCTTCTGTTTGATTACTGCCACTTTCTTGTTCTCCCAAAGCAGTATAAAGGGAATCCATTGTTCCCACCATTACTTCTTTAGCAAACACTCCTGTAAATAAACCGACTGTAGCTGGCCAATTTTCTGGGCTGATTCCCATCGGTGAAAAAACCGGGGTAATCGTGCGACTGACAGCACTCAAAATTGAATCTTGGCTGTTTTGTTTGCCAAAGGAACCATCAACTCCTACGGAGTTAATTAATCCCAAAATTAACACCATAACCACGATCATTTTACCCGCTTTAGTGATGAAAGCTTTTAGTCTTTCCCAAGCTCGAATCCCTATTCCTTTAAAAGTCGGAATGTGATAAGGTGGTAGTTCCATCACAAAGGGAGCCGCTTCACCTCGAAACAGGGTATGTTTCATCACTAATCCCGTAAAAATAGCAGCGAAAATGCCAATAATATACAGCAGAAATACGATATTTTGTCCATTAGTCGGAAAGAAAGCTGCACAAAATAAAGCATAAACGGGTAAACGTGCGCCGCAGGACATGAAGGGATTCATCAAAATTGTCATTAAGCGATCGCGTCGATTTTCTAATGTTCTCGTCGCCATAATTCCGGGGATATTGCAACCGAAACCCACCATCATTGGCACGAAAGATTTACCCGGTAATCCCATAAATCGCATTAAGCGATCCATCACAAATGCTGCCCGTGCGAGATAGCCAGAGTCCTCTAAAATAGCTAGAAAAATAAACAGCATTCCAATTTGAGGGATAAAGGTTGCTGTGGTTTGAATTCCTCCGCCCACACCATCAGCAAGCAAACCAATTAACCAACCGGGCGCATTAATTTGTTCTAACAAATGGGCAGTTCCACCGACAAAAATAGCACCCACACCGATATCGAAGAAATCAATAAATGCACCGCCGACATTAATGGAAATCAGAAACATTAAGTACATGACAACCAAAAAGATCGGAATTCCCAACCAACGATTGAGAACGACTCGATCGATGCGATCGCTAACTGTTTGTTGGACGATATTCGGGCGTTCTAAGACTCCTTGCATAATTTGATGAATCCAGCTATACCGACTATCGGCAATCAATAAATCGGTATCTTCTGCTAAGGTTTGATGGATGCGATGGCGATGTTCGGCAATGCGTCTTAACAGATCTTGTCCGAATTCCGGTAGATGGCGATCGTCATACTGTAACAGATTTAGGGCAAACCATCTTTGATTATTTAGTTGAATAGATTGGGATGACAAAATAGAAATCAAATCTGCCAAAGCTTCCTCAATGATGGGTGGATAAGGACAATAGGCATTTGGGATGTTTTTGCTTTCTGAATCTAATAACGCTAAAGCGATCGCATCGCACAACTGAGTCACGCCTTTACCCTTACTCGCACACAAAGGAATTACGGCACAGTCTAATCTTTCTGAGAGTTTTTCTGGATCGATATTAATCTCCCGATTTTGCGCTAAATCCATCATATTCAGGGCAATTACCATCGGTACGCCCATTTCAAGAATCTGAGTCGTCAGGTAAAGATTGCGTTCTAAGTTGGACGCATCAACAATATTAACAATTAGATCCGCTTCACCACTCAGGAGATAGTCTCGCGCCACTAATTCATCAAGTCCCGTTGTGTTATCGCTCGTATCCAGAGAATAAACACCCGGTAAATCAACAACTGTAATAGTATGGGTTTCTTGAATATTTTTACCTTGATAGCGATAGCTACCTTCTTTGCGTTCAACAGTAACACCCGGCCAATTTCCAACGTGCTGATTTGCCCCCGTTAGAGCGTTAAATAAGGTGGTTTTCCCACAATTGGGATTGCCAACTAATCCGATAGTTTTATTTAGCATTTTGAATCATTCCCTACACGGGTTCGACGATGAGGGCATCCGCTTCCCCTTTGCGTAAACTCAGACGAAAACCGCGAACTTCGATTTCCGTCGGATCGCCTAGAGGAGCATGGCGCGTTACTCTAAACTCCGTACTGGGGGTGAGTCCCATTGCTAATAATTTGCGTTTGTAGTCACGGGATGTTGCTTCGTAACCGATCACTTTCAGGATGGAACCGATCGCCGCATCTCGCAGTTTAACAGTGGAATTTTGATTGGCTGTCATCTGATTAAATGCCCCCACAGAACTCGGTATTTTTGTGATGGAAATATTTTGTGCCATGTCTGCGCCTAACCCTAATCGCTGGCCGTTAAATGCCACGATCGCAGACCCCGTTCCCGTGCAGCTAATCACCTCTAAGATCGCTCCCGGCATCAATCCCATTGCCATTAAGCGGTTGTTACCTTCCCCAGAGTTTAGGGAGACAATTCGCACGCGATCGCCTACTTTTGTCTCTGCTAAGGAAATAGTTGATAACTCACTTTCAGAACTGTTTGCCATTTCGGATCTATCTTCTCCACTCATCTTTTGATTGGGTGACTCGCTTAAGTAAACAAATGATCGCTCTTGCTTTAGGTCTTGCCACCAACGATCCATGAAGTTTCTTCCCTTGGGCATTTTTTTCCTTGAGGTTTGCTAAATTAATAAGATTAATTCTCAATAAATACCATTAAACTCTAACACTCAGAGCAGATTTAAACAAATCTTAAACAACCTGCCCTTCCGTGCAATCTTTCCTTCGTGCTCAAATTGATTGATTAAGCGTGTGACAGTAACACGGCTAGTGCCTATCGTATCGGCAAAGTCTTGATGTGTCAGGCGAAGGTTAAGCAAAATCCCGCCCGGTGTTGACTCTCCGAATTGATTCCCTAGCCATTCCAGCAAACCCAAAAATCGATCACTAATCAAAGGTCGATGAATGATGCTGAAAAATTCTTCCATTTTCCAGACATGAACTAGCAATGCTTCTAGTAAATAACTGCTTTCTGGTAACAATTCTGTCACCTGTACATTAGTTAAGCATTCAACCTGATAGGGCTTGATCCGAGAGAGAGGAGTTCCCACAATATCCCCCTCACCCCAAAAGCCCAAAGTCATCATTCTCCCTTCTTCATCCCAAGTTTGAGAACGCACAATACCTGCTTCAATTTTCCAGAAAGTATCTGGTTTTAGACGCAATAAGTCACCTTTTAAAGCCTGTTGTGGGGGCAAAATGCGAAGATGAGATGAACGATGATAAGGAATGAAAGCGATCCGAGACATAGTTAATTCCTCAAATAGGTAACGGATTTTAAAAACTAACTGTGATGTTTTCGTTACTTTCCAAAAACTTAGAAAATAGGGGCTGCAAACGCCAAAAATTAGTAATTTGTTCAGTTACTTCTTGTGAATGGAAGTAGTGAAAAAAATAACGTCCTTTAGGACATTGCCAGATCCGATCGCCTTGTTTTAACCAAGGTTGCCATCCCTGCAATAAATTGGAATTAATAATGGGATCATCCTGACTTCCACAAACTAAAAGAGGAACAGGTACTCCCCCAGGAAAAAAACTTACTTTTTGATATAAAGTATGAGGAGATAAAGAGCTACTGAGATCTCGTTCTAATATTCGCAGGATCTCTCGGATCAGGGGACGAGATTGATGTCCAAACAAGTTACAGACCATCCGAGTTAAAATCATTTCACGGGAACAGGAAAAGTGTTCGAGTTGTGCGTAATAATGGGCTTGCCAATCAACAGCCGGATGCACTCCCACAGAGAGAAGTGTGAGCGATCGCACTTTTTTTGGATAGCGACGGGCATACAGTAATCCTAATAGTCCACTTGTACCATGTCCGATCAAATGTATCGGACGATCATGATGTTTTAAATAATCATGCAGTAACCCCAAGGCAATTTCTAAAGACATCGGTTCATCGAGAGTTTGGGAATATTCCCAATGAGCGATCGCAATCTTTTGAGATAACTTGTTTAACAAGGGGCGATCAAATTGCTGCAACGCAGGACTTACATTTAGCAGCATAGCATCAGGCAATGAAGACATGAAAAATTTCCTTTTGATTTACAATTTTTGTGATGAGTGAAGAACTAGAAAAAATAGAAATCGGGTTTCTTTATTTTTTACAGAAACCCGACTTTCTTATAACCCAAACTCCCGCTTCAGTTGAGATACCCAAGATTTCACACGGCTATCTGTCAATTCTGACTGATTATCTTCATCGATTGCCAACCCAACAAACTTATCTTCTCTAACTGCTTTCGACTCACTAAAATCATATCCATCTGTCGGCCAATAACCAACCGTTTTACCGCCAAGAGATGCAATCTTTTCTTCTAAAATACCCATCGCATCCTGAAAATTATCGGCATAACCCACTTGGTCGCCAGCACCAAAATAAGCAACTTTCTTGCCATTAAAATCAACAGCATCTAATTCATCATAGAGACCTTCCCAATCTGCCTGAAGTTCTCCCATATTCCAGGTTGGACAACCGATAATAATGCACTCGTAGTTATCGAAATCCCTGACATCAGCATCAGAAACATCTTGTAAATCGACAACGACCGCACCCCCTAATTCTTTTTGAATTAATTCCGCGATCGTTTGGGTATTTCCCGTTTGAGTTCCATAAAATAAACCAATTTTTGCCATTGTTCTCCTAGTTTAATTCATTGAATGATTTATGTTTCCGATTTGCTCAACCGTGCTAGAAACTATCCGGCAGTTTTCAAGCGATTTCGCGTAGCTGTAGTTTCGGCTTCATCGGAATGTATAGCCAAAGTTGAGGATTGGGTTTTAACGAAAGTTCGGCCTGCAATAACAGCCGATTAACAGCTTCTGAAACGGGCATAGTTTGGTAACAATTTGGGCAATACCAGTACAAACCCTTTCGATCAATATGCCGCAATAGTTTTCCAGAACAGCAAGGACAGTTCATAACGAAAAAGGGTGTGAGGAGGAGGAGTGAAAGAGTAGAGGGGTGAATCAATAACCGATCTACTCCCTCACAAAAGCGATTAAACTTCTACAGAATTCAAGGCTTTTTCAACTCGCTTGAAATCAAATCCCATGGCTCTGAGGGCGTGCCACAAATGTCCTTGCAAGAAGAAGAATGCTAAGAAAAAGTGAGCGTTTGCTAACCAGGCACGGGAGGTATGAGCACCCAATGGTAAATTCACCGTATCGGCAAAGTAAGGGGTGATTCCCATTTTCACTTCTAAGGTCGGGCCGTAAAATTCAACGGGATAGGCCAGGGTATTTACTGCACAGAAATAAGCTGCCACAAACCCGGCTAGGGCAATGCCACCTAATGAGTAAGAAAGTATCGCTTCGCCAGAGAAGATTAACACTTTCTTTGCCCATTTCATCGGGGGTACTAAAATATGCCAAATTCCCCCACCAATGAGCATCAGGCCAACGTAAATATGACCACCAACGAGGTCTTCTAAGTTATCAACGCTGGCAAAGTGGGTTTGATAACCGTAAATCACAAATGGATCGAGTGTAGGTTGGGTGACGATACGAACGGTTTGACTGGCTGCATCATAGAGTCCACCCCAGTACATGGCTTTGGCAACTAGCAATAGGGCTCCTACTCCTAGAAATAGGAGGTGATGTCCCAAAATCAGCCCCAATTTTTTAGAATCACTCCAATCAAAATCAAATTTCTGGGCTTGACCGGAGGCTGTTTTTAGGTCTTCTGGCGCTTTGAGAACGTGGAATAATGCCCCCGCACCCAATACGGCTGAGGAAATCAGGTGAACTGCACCGACGACAAAGAAGGGGTAAGTGTCAACCACTTTTCCACCATCGCCCACACCTAGGCCCAGAGTGGCTAAGTGGGGTAAGAGAATCAGTCCTTGTTCGCCCATGGCACGGGTAGGGTCAAACCAGGAAATTTCAAACAGGGTGAATGCACCTGCCCAGAAGGTAATCAGAGCGGCTTGTGCAACGTGCGCGGCAATGAATAAGCCACTGAGGTTGGCGAACCGGGCATTACCCGCCCACCAGTCATAATTGACAGTTGGATTGTCGTAGGTTTGCATAATGTCGATGAATTGATCGAGACAACGGCTTATTGAATATCTTTATCAATAAGCTAAAGCTAGTTTATAATCTTTCGCAAAAAGATAGTATTAAGTTTTGTTAAGAAAACTCCCGATCAGGTTTAGGTTAAGGGTCGGTTGGGGGAGAGCGGGCAACTATAGCACTACGCACTATTGTTAGGACATAATGTAGAGACGCGCCATGGCGCGTCTCTACACGGTCATTATAAAAACGTCCTAAAGTTAGCGCGTAGCACTATATTCGGCTTCAGAAGGAATCGCGCTAATCTTTTTAACAGAAGCCTCTTTGCTACTCCCAGATACCCTACACCCCAAGGGGGGTCACAGCGATCTGCCTCCAGGCTTCAATCCCCAGTCAGGTCTGATGCTGAGGGACAATAATTATAAAGATTTGCAATAAGATTGTATAAACTTAGTTGATCTTGAGTCGTGAACAGATATAGAACGTTGAAGGTGGCGTCAAAATAAGATCAGATATCAAGTTGAGGCTCTGTACCTATGCCGAAATGGAAATTAACCACAGAATTTACCTTTGATAGTGCCCATTATATTAAAGATTATGATGGGCCTTGTGGACGAATGCACGGTCATACCTATCGCGTGCAAGTGGAAGCAACATCTGACAAATTACATCCCTCAGAACGTTGTCCTCATCCCGTGATGGTTGCTGATTTTAAAAGTTTACGATGGGCAAAACAAGATGTTACAAAAGGAGGCTTAGATCATGGGGTATTAAATGAAATTTTTCCCCCGGAATATGAAACAACTGCCGAAATGATTGCCAAATACATTTATGATTTTACCAAAAAAAGAATCAATGAAGGCATCAAGTTAAAAGTTAGGGTTTCAGAAACCCCTAATTCTTGGGTCGAGTATGAAGATGATGAATCAGAGATTTAGGCGTTAATTTAACGGATGAGTGGTAGAATTAATTTAATCTAAATCTACCCCTTCCTCAACAATTTTTTTCAGATCAGCATGAACTATTTAGCTTTAGCAACGGATTTTGATGGAACCTTAGCGACAGATGGAATGGTGGAGGAATCTACTTTAAAAGCTTTAGAACGGTGGCAACAGTCAGGGCGGCAGTTAATTCTGATTACGGGCAGACAACTGGATAATTTAATTGCTCATATTCCGGTTATTAATGTGTTTGATTGGGTGATTGCAGAAAATGGAGCCGTATTATATCAACCCACTACCCAGGTCGAAAAATTATTAGCAGAGCGCCCTTCAGAAGCCTTTATAACCTTATTACGCGATCGCATTGATCAAAAACAACAATCTTTAAAAAATCAGGCGATTCCAGAGGAATTTTCTAAGATTGCTCAAGCTCAAACTTTGGAGGTTATGAGGGTGGGTCGAGTGATTATTGCCACTTGGGAACCCTATTTAGAAATTACCCAGAAAACGATTCAAGAGTTAGGCGTTAATCTGCAAATTATTTGTAATAAAGGAGCAGTTATGGTATTACCTGAAGGCATTAATAAAGCCTTTGGATTAAACGCTCTTTCCCAATTAATCAACCTGCCTCTACAACAAATTGTTGGTGTTGGGGATGCAGAAAACGATTGTGATTTTTTAGAACAATGTGGTTATTCCGTCGCCGTTGCCAATGCCTTACCCCAAGTCAAAGAAAAAGTTAATTGGGTCACACAAAATAGTCGAGGAGCAGGGGTAATAGAATTAATTAATCACCTTCTATAGCTAGTAAAACCTTAACGGGAAACACACAGAAAAACAGTTCAATATCTTACTGATAACTGATAACTGATAACTGATAACTGATAACTGATTCATGAATCGTCGTAAATTTTTAGCGGGATTAACCTTAACGGGAATTGCGACTCAGTTGCCCGTTTTAGCTCAGTCTGTATCTGTTCCTCGGTTACTCAAACCGTCCCGTTTAAACCCAGGAGATACAGTGGGGTTAGTAACTCCAGCCAGCCCCATTTTAAAAGAACATTTAAAGTGGATTCAACTGCAATTAGGACAACAGGAATTAACCGTTAAAGTTGCCCCTCATGTGCTGAGTGAATACGGCTATTTGGCGGGAACCGATCAACAACGGGCGGCTGATATTAATCAAATGTTTGCTGACCCAATGGTTAAGGGAATTATTGCCACAGGAGGGGGTTGGGGAAGTAGTCGAATTTTATCGTTATTAGATTATGATTTAATTCGCCAATATCCTAAAATTTTTCTCGGTTATAGTGATATCACAGCCTTGCTATTAGGATTATATAGCCAAACGGGATTAGTTACCTTTCATGGATTATTAGGCACTTCATTATGGACTCCTTACTCCGTCAGTTGGTTACAAAAACTCTTATTTGATGCCCAAATTATTACCTTTCAAAATCCTGCCAATATTCGAGTTGAAACCCTTTATCCCGGTCAAGCCCAAGGACAGTTAATAGGAGGCAATTTATCTGTTTTATCTGCTTTAGTCGGTTCAGACTATTTACCGAATTGGCAGGGCAAAATCTTATTTGTGGAAGATGTAGGTGAGGATATATACCGAATTGATCGAATGTTAACCCATTTAAAATTAGCTGGAATTTTAGATCAGATTTCAGGGTTTATTTTTAGCCAATGTACATCCTGCACTCCGGGGGAGGGAAATGAACCCTCTTTAACCTTATGGCAAGTCTTAACGGATTTAATTCAACCCTTAGAGATTCCCGCCTGGTATGGTTCGATGATGGGTCATATTCGAGATCAATTTACGGTTCCTTTAGGAATAGAGGTAGAAATTGATACTAAACAAGGCACAATTGCAATGTTAGAAAATGCTGTGATTTAAGAATAATATTCCTGTTTTAATGTATTCAGTTTTACTAAAATTAGGAGAACACAGACAACCCAGGAAACTGAGTGTCTGCGTTACTGCCGATGATCACTGGAAATATATCACTCTGATATCGATTGTTCCCTCTTTTTTATTGTTTGTTCCCTCTTTTTTATTGTTTGTTCCCTCTTTTGGAGGAAAACCTTTACAATTCCCATAAAAAAACTACATTTATATTAAATTTTGGTTAAAGTTTATTTATACTATTATTGATTTTTGTATCCCAAACTACAAGTATTGTAATAAAAAGTTGACACAGTTAAAAATTTCCAAAAAGTATAGAATATCTTTAGAAAAATTGGCTAAAATTATCAATTAATTCGACTAGACTTGAAGCAGACTGTATAATTTTAGGAACAAACGGTTTTCTGAATTCTACTTTTGCCGATATATTGCTAAATCCTCCAATGAACCTGACGGCTAAGGACGCAAGCTTTTATGATGTTCTCCCAATCTCCAGAACAACTGAACCCTCTATCTAATTCCGTAGATAGAACTGAAATGACATTGACGGCTGTTCGATGGGCGCAGAAATATTATGCAAAAGCTGCTGCTCATAGCCATCGCAGTTCAACTCATCTTTTTTTAGACGATCAGGAAGTTGATGTTACTGAATTTGATGAGAATCGTTCTCGCATCGTGGCAGATCTCATGAAAAACTTGAGCCTTTTAGGAACATTAGCATGGAATAAAGTTGGAGCCATTTTAGGGATTGACTGGAATCGCTATCCGGTCAATAAACTAGGATTAAAACAGGCGGCTACCCTGATTCAAGATGTCTCTAAACTGTATCATCAAGCCTTGGAAGTTTTTGCTCAATATGAGTACCCCTTCCGCCTATCGGTATCCCTAGGGCGAGAGACGATCAAACTCCGTCGCAAATACTCTCAACCAGAACCCTTGATGTTAGTTTTACTCCAATTGCAGTTTCATTATATGGGGCGAATGTTGTTGGAGTGGATGTCAATGAAGGAAAGAACGGTTTTCTTTCTCTACTTTAAAACCTTGGAGGATTATTTATATTCTCCGTTAGGGGAAGTGAATGATTTAGCCGGCCAACATCAACCCGATTCTCCCGCTTTAATTGCGGTTCAACAGTTACTTTCCATCTTCACAACCGTTGCTCATCATACTTATCATAAAGTGTATGATTTGAATCTAGGGTATCGCAGTATTAGCGGGGATCTGAAAAATCATCTGCTTCAATACTCTACTACGCGCGATATTGAGTTATTCCAAATTTATTTATGCTGGTGCACCCTACAGAATAGTTTGCATCCAATTCAACAAGAATTATTTCCCATGTGTGTGATTTTATATCCTCGACTCCATATTAGTTGGAAGTTAATTCAGGATATGTTGAGTGAGCTATCCGAGGAATTAGAAAAACGCTTGCTTCCTCAAAATTTCGCCGTCTTTTCTCCCTATCTTCAGGTATTAGCAGAAATCTTTTCTGATCGAGTCGTGCAACCGATCTAATCCTAGAAACCGGGTTTCTCAGCGAGAGATAATAGCAAGAAACCCGGTTTCTGAGTAACTGTTAAGATTTCCCTGGCCCTAACTTATACCAATGTTGTACCGCTAACCAAATTCCTGATAATAATCCCGCTAGACTTAACGTTATTCCACTGTAGGGAACTAATAACCCTAATACAGGTAAGATTGCACCAGAAATTGTACAAATTATCGCAACTAAAGAAGCTTGACGGTTGTTTCCGAGTCCCCAAACTGTGAAAAGTAATAAGGGAGATATTAACATCCAAGCTAGTTTCGCATCAATGAAGCGACTGCTATAGGTTAAAGTTAATAAACAGGCAAAAAACAAGCCTGCAATTATCATAATATCTCGCAGGGTTAAAGGTAAAGAGAGATACAGTAAAATAATCCACCCTAAAAATATTCCCGGTGCGAGTAATAATAATCGTGGGATCACGCCTGTATTCCGAACTGGGGAAGTTGCTGTAAATACCCCTAATGGATTTTTAACAGAAATATTGCCTTCATAAACCCAAGAAAGTTGTCGATTTTCTCCTGCTTCTTTTGTAACAGTTGGGACTGCCCCTGCAAATTCAGCATTCGCAAACTGGGTTAAAACATTTAAGTGAAAATTCGATAATAATTGATCACCCGGTTGATAAACCCATCGGGGAGCACCTTGCGCTTGATAGCTAACTTTAAAGTTTGTAGTTTCTCCTGGTGCTAATTTAAACGGAAATCCATAATCTCCAGGGTTGACTTGAACTAAGGGTTTGCCATTTTGTTCAACTTGAAAATCCTGTAATAATAAATAACCATAGGGAGGCGGAACTTCAAAGAAAAATTCTGAGATGCCTTTAAGTTGATTTTTAACTTGATAGTCCCCGACAAAATCCACACTATAAATCCATTGTTTAGTATCGGGACTGGTGGTTTGATTGATTTTAACGTCGATTTTTGATCCCGCTAAGGTCATCCAACGAGATACAATCCGGGTACTTTTAACTTCAATGGTTTTACCCTCAACATATCGATAATCGGTGAAGGGTTCTTCAATTTCATAGCGAATGCGAGGTGCGGTTTGTTCTAAACGTTCTCCCGCAACGGTAGTAGCAATTTGCGTAATGCGTTGTTGTTCCCAATTATGATAACGATTGGCTAAGGTAGAACAAAGAAAAAAACCAGTAATGATCACCAGAACAATTAAAATAAAATGGGGTAACATTTGCAGCCATTTCACATATTGTTCTAAGGCGGTTCTCAGAAGAGGAATAGAAATCCCCTCTCCTCGTTTCTTAACTGACCAATTCATTAGGGATAAAATCACACCCATGGCCGTTAAAAAAATAGCCAACTGGGTTAATCCTTTGATCATTCCTGATGCCAATTCAATTAATTCATTCGGATGGGTCAAATCAGGAATACTGGGAATACTACTCAAAAAAATATCCATAGAACCTTAAAAACTTAGTAGGGTGGCGGAGAACAGGGGAAATTTTTTTTCCCCTCAACCTTAATTCTTACCCATCCTACAAGAGAAATTGACCCGTTTCCGAATCGAGATTAATTCAGATTTAATAAGGTATAACTTCCAAAAATTTTGAGGGTTTCTGTGAAGGATCGTAATTCTGCTAAAGCGGATTGTACGGATTGATCATGGCTATCCGCTTCTAAATCCATAAAAAATAGATAATCTCCCAGGGAACGCTTACTAGGACGGGATTCAATTCGGCTTAAATTAATCCCTCGCTCTGCAAAAATAGTTAAGGGTTTCGCTAATGCACCCGGAACATTCGCCGGAACACTAAAGCCTAAAGACGTATATTTTCCCGGCCCTGAAGGTTGTAGACTGACGACCCAAAAACGGGTACAATTATCGGGATAATCATTAATGGGATAAGCCAGAACAGGTAATTGATATAATTCTGCTGCTCGTAAAGACGAGATCACGGCGGTATGAGTTTCATCTCTGACGTGATCTAAAGCTTCTGTGGTTGAATTCTTGGCAATTAATGGCACATCTGGGAGATATTTTTCTAACCATCCCTGACACTGTGCTAAACCTTGGGGATGAGAATAAACCACTTGAATATCAGCAAAGTTTTGGGCTGGGGAAATCAAGGCATGGTTAATGGGAAGAATTAACGCTTGTTGAATTTGTAGGGAACCAATTTGCCACAGTGTATCCAGGGTTACAGTAACACTGCCTTCAATGGAATTTTCAACAGGAACTACCCCAATATTGGCATCTCCCTTAGAAACTGTCCATAGGGTTTGACTAATACTCGAACAGGGACATAACATTGTGTCTTCCCCGGTGTTTTGGGTCAGAGATTGGGCATAAGCTAAGGCGGCGGCTTCAGCATAAGTCCCCGATGGGCCGAGATGAGCAATGGAAACGGTCATAATTTCACTTCCGTAGATAATAAATTAATCGCAAAGGATGGAATTAACCCCAAGATAGAAATTGTTGTGAGGGTTCCTCCCGTTCAGTTACATTTTGCTAGATTACGTTACAATTATTTACATTAATCTCATCAATCTTACCCTTATCATGAAAAGATTACGAATTATCGGGATTTCACGGATTGCATGAAGTTTACCGATTTCATGGCTTTCGTGAATCATCAGCGACCCGGTTTGATCCTGACTTGCGATGGATGAAAATTGTTTGAAAATTTCTTAAATTTTATTAAGATAAGTTTCAAAATTTGTAGACTTTAATAATTAATTTTTTTATGTATACTCACTTTCAAGCCTCCCAAACTGTTGAAATGGCAGTACCCAAGCCCAATTTGATTCACCATTATCTCCGTCAACCGAAACGTTTAGTTAAAGCGTTGGTTGATCCGACTCGGTTGGAATACTTGGGAGAGGAGATTTACCGCTTAAAAATGCGTCCTTTGCAGTTCATGATGTTTAGTTTACAACCAACCGTAGATTTAAAAGTCTGGATACACGATGGAATTCTTAACTTAAAATCCGTTGGCTGTGAAATTCGAGGAATTGAGTATATTAATCAACGGTTTTCCCTGAATTTAGTCGGGAAACTCTATCCAGTTCAATTACAAGGAATTACCCATTTAAAAGGCCAAGCGGATTTAGAAGTAAAAGTTGAACTTCCTCCCCCCTTATGGTTAACACCCCAACCTATTTTAGAAACAACCGGAAATGGATTATTAAAAAGCGTGCTGATGACCGTTAGGCACCGATTAGTTCATAATTTATTATCGGATTATTCCCATTGGTCTGAAGAACAATTAGGAGTTGGGGAACGCCAACCTCAGTCTAACAATGCGGTATCGAGTATGGAGTGGCTATAGCGTTAAGTTGTGAGAGATCACATCCCTCAATGATGTAGATCACGATTAACCTTTGTTCCTCATCACCCTATTGTTTCCGTAGAAATCAGTACAGTAAAGGTATCAGGATCACCCCAGGTTTTGTGGAAATCCCTGATACTAAATATTGTGATGGCTTTTACCAGGAGAATATTGCAATGACTTGTATTCGTGATGTTGTTCAAGAAGTGATGTCTACCGGCTATCTTAGCCTTCATACTGAAAACAAATTGAGACAAATGCTACAAACAACCCATTATGGTACGGATGATATTAATGCCTTTGCCAATTTGCAGTTAGCAGCCATGTCAGGACAGGTTAAGCAGGAGTCGCGGGAATTATATCAATTGGCGATTATGCAACAGTTTTAAACTTAAATTTGCTCATGGGAAGCACTGAAGAACTCATTTTTTAACTTTTATTATTTTCCTGGGATATTATTATCATTTTTTTATTAAGATTAATTAATTTTTCTATATTTTTAAACCTAGAGGTGATTATTTTTGATCACATTTAGCAATAATGAACAACCAAAGCCGGGATAAACAGGAAAAAACGATATAAAATTAACGATAAATTAACATAAACTCAAAAACATCTTTATTATTTTTTAATATTATTCTGGTTTTCCTACCCTATAGGGAATTACGAATTACGAATGGGGAACAGTCGGTTACGACCCTTGTTATAAGGTTTAGTCTTGTCAAACCCCTGCTCTTCTGACCGGGCTAGTTGTGATCCATATCACTTTTGAGATGTTAATTCAGTCAAACGCCATCGTGCGTATTCTCACGGAGATGACGATAAGAGCATCACGGGGAAACCCTAGTGGTATCACTGACAGTTGGGGACAATACCGCGATTATTAACAATACAAATCAGGATAGTCCCTTAGAGAGAAACACAAGAATGATCGTGGTTGTCAAATCTAGTCAAACCTTTGTGAGCGCGACGGGTTCACTCAAACCGATTCCCTTATCCACTAAATTTGGTGAGATTGAGTTGGAACAACTTTGTAGAATTGCTCAACAAAATCAATGGAAAACCGAAGATCTCGAACATCGGATTGCTCAAGCTCGGTTGATGGTTGATGCGAATTGGGCGACTCCCAAGGATTATGCACTTTTAGAGTTAGAGAAACGGGGAAAATTACATCTGCTGGATGGGGTAGAGTATTGGATGGTGGAATTAGATCAAAACCGTGCGGCTGGAGTTTACTTAAATCCAGATGCTTATACTCTTGATGTCATGATTGTTAATTTAGAATGGTTTGCACCCATTCATCGGGAGACGGTAACCACTCTTCAACGATTAATCGAGTTAACAGAGTCTCCTTATTTTTAAATATCTAAAGTCAGGGTTTAAGGATTTTGGGGTTGAGTTGACATTGAATTGATTTCAACCTTAATCCAAGGAACTCCAATTAACCTTTCTAGTCCGTTTGCTTTTAAAAAATTGTCCCAAGTGGCTGTTAAAGTGGCATCATTAGGATTTTGATGACGCAATTCATCTAATAAAATCAGGGCATCATATTCTAATCCCAGGGATTGATATAGTTTAAAACGATCATAAGCAGTCATCTGTTGTAGAAGTTTTGTTTCTATTTCTCGATTAGTGGAAAGCCGTTGGATTTTTCCTTTAATCAGAGTGCTTCCACTAAAATCTCCTGTCGTGTCACAGGTGATTTGAAAAGACCAAGAATAAGGATTACCCGTTTCTACAAATAACTTAGCAACGGATTTGGGTAAGCTTATACGCAATAAACCAGATTGAGCTTCTAAATTCAATTTCCCTTCATAGATTATTGTTTTATTTTGATCTGTAATGACGAATTCTCCTAGGAGGGGGGATTGTTCAGGAACAGATAAAATTTGATCGGATTTCAAAGGGGGAATATAAAATAAAAAAGTGGGAGTATCTGCTAGGGTCGTTGGTGTCCCCTGTTTGGGTTTAATGACGATTAATGGAATATCAAAACAATATCCTCGCGTGATATTCGGGTCTGTGGCGGGTTTGTCGGTATCAGGTGGGGGTGTTACATCTTCACTGACTTGAATGGGAGAGGTTTGAGGTTGTGGAGATTGTTGGAATATAGAAAAGTTAAAACCTAGCCCCGTGGCTAAGGTCATACTGAGGAAAGCGCAATGGAATGGATGACGTGACATTTATGTTTTTCCTCGTCTATAAAATACGTTAACCTGACCTGTAACCTCCTAATTATTGCATCAGTGTAGCATTCAGATTCATTCTAGTTTTCTGCTGGCTCATTGGAATGACTCAGGAAATATTCAGGGAGACTCGGTTAAACTATAAACAACCTCTTTAGGCATCGTTTTTTATATGAAATTCTGGAAAAAATTACTGATTGATCCATGCTATCAAATTACTTTAATTTATGCAATAACGGGTGGTCTTTGGATTGCTTTTTCTGATCATCTATTGGCTCTATTAGCCCATTATCCCTATTCTATTACGGTTTTTCAAACGATTAAAGGCTGGTTTTTTATCCTAATTACCAGTCTCCTCCTCTATTATTTAATTCGTCAAGAAACCCAGCGTTTGCAACTTTCCGAAAAACGGTATCGAGATTTATTTTTGAGTCATCCTCAACCCATTGGGGTTTATGATCTAAAAACGTTAAAATTTTTGGCTGTTAATGAAGCTGCGATCGCTCATTATGGTTATTCAGAATCAGAATTTCTGAAGATGACGATTTTAGATCTGTGTTCTCCTGAAGAGTCTGAATCGTTTAAACTTTTGATGACATCAAATTCTAAAAGTAGTGATCAAAAAAATCTGTATAAACATCGCAAGAAAGATGGAATATTAATTGATGTTGAAATTCTTTCTCATCAATTACAGTGGAATCATCAACCGGCTGAGGTGATTTTAGCCCAAGATGTCACGGCTCGTCTGCAAGCCGAACGCCAATTAAAACGGTATGCGTTTCAAGATTTTCTGACCGGTTTAGCCAACCGAAGTCAATTAGTTTATTGCTTAAATTATTGTTTAGAAAGCCCGCTTAAATCTCAAAATTTTGCTTTGATTTATATTAATATATATCCGCTAAAAACCTTAAAATATAGCTGGGGGTATATTTTGGCTGAACAATTATTAATTGAGGTAAGCAACCGTTTAAAACGTTGTGTGAGTGAGCAAGATATTGTTGCTAGAGTAGATAGTGAAGATTTTGCGATTTTAATCCCGGATTTTATCACAGTTGAACGTTTAAATCATCAAATTGATCAAATTAGAAATCAGTTTTTAATTCCATTTGATTTAAACGGAATCCATTTATCTTCAGCCATTAGTATTGGGGTGGTTTGTAGTGAATTTAATTTGCATAATGCTGAACAGTATTTACAAGCCGCAGATATTGCCCTGCACTATGCTAAAAAACAAGGAAAAAGTGCCACCCTATTCTATCATCCTCAAATGCTAGAAACTATTATCCAACGGGGAGTTTTAGAAACCGATCTACAACAGGCGATAACCCATGATCAATTGCTGTTAAATTATCAACCGATTATTCATTTAACGACGGGGAACCTGATGGGTTTTGAAGCATTAGTTCGTTGGCAACATCCCACTAAAGGCTGGATTTCTCCGACTGAATTTATTCCCATTGCAGAAGAAACCGAGTTAATTATTCCCCTTGGACGGTGGGTTTTAGAACAAGCTTGTCAAGATTTATCCAGGTTACAACAACACTTCCCTGATTTGAGTATGAGTATTAATTTGTCAGAAGTGCAACTTCGTCATCCTGATTTATTAGAGGAAATTGATGCCATTATTCAAGCTCTAAAATTAGATTTCAAACATTTAAAATTAGAAATTACTGAAACCAGTTTAATGCAAAGTTCGGCAAATTGTATTACAATATTAACTCAATTAAAGCGCCGAGGCATTAAAATTTTAATTGATGATTTTGGGACAGGATATTCTTCTTTAAGTTATTTACAGAATTTACCCATTGATACCCTAAAAATTGATAGGAGTTTTGTCAAAAATTTAGAATCTCCAGGGAAAGATTTGGAAATCACGAAAACGATTGTTAATTTAGCCAAATGCCTGAATTTAGATATTATTGCTGAAGGGATAGAAACCCCAGTTCAAAAAGAAATTTTACAATCCTTGGGTTGCGAAGCCGGACAAGGATATTGGTTTTCACCGCCCTTAAATTGGACAGGAATAACAAATTTTTTATCGATTTAATTCAAGCAGTTGACGAAAGATCAGTTAAAATAGAGTTAAACTTTAAGATAGTTTATTTGTATTAGGACTTTAGGAACACTATGGGACTATTCGATCAAATTATAACGGCTCTCAATGACCCAAACCAAGCCGGAAACAGCACTCAGATGAGTAATATTCTTAATACGGCTCAACAACTTGGGAACCAATTAGGTATTTCTCCTCAAACCAGTCAAATGGTGATGTCAATGGTGGGGAGTTCTGTTCGGTCTTCTTTACAAGAAAAACGAACCCAACTTGGAAATGAGGCGACTCAAAATATCGTCAATGAATTTGGAGGAACAACACCGAGTACCCAGGCGGTTCAAATGTTATTTTCTCCCACTCAACAACAACAATTAATTCAAACTATTTCTCAACATACGGGTGTTAGTTCCCAAACCCTGCAATCTCTTTTACCAATAGTTGTTCCTTTAGTTTTAAACCTTCTAAAAACTGGAACAAATCAACAACAACCGCAAGGGGGTTCTAATCAAGTTTTGAATAGTTTTTTAGATGCGGATGGCGATGGAGATGTTGATGTTGCAGATGCGATGCGTTTAGCAGGACAATATTTTCAAAGTTAAAGGAAATAGGGAGAAGGAGAGGGAATACAAAATCAGAAATTAGCACCAAAAATTATGGTTATTGAGTGGTTAAAATTTCAAGTTCCCCCTGAAAAATGGGAAGCCTTTATTCAACGGGATGAAGAAGTTTGGACAGCCGGACTTCAAGAGTGTCCTGGGTTTTTAGGAAAAGAAGTTTGGGTTAATCCTGAACAACAGGAAATTGTTTTAGTGATTCGTTGGGAATCTCAGACCCAATGGGATAGTGTTCCCGAATCTAAAATCCAACAACTCGACGAAGCAATGGGCGAATTACAAATGCCTATTGTAGAAAGTCGAGCTTATCAAATGTCAAAATTGATGCCCTAAAAATCCGTTAAATTATTGATGATAATTTGTGAATTAAAGCCAGAATAAAATTCACACTCAGAAACCCAACCCCAATCACTAAAATCACAAAAGTTGTAAGACTCAATATTGAGCGCAACCTATCGGATTTTAAGGGTTCATTAGGTTTCATGGTCATTCATCTCCTAGGAATTATCGTTTTTTGAGTCTTTTGTTACAGGGTAACAAACCCCATTTTCTACGGATGAGGATTGAGAACAACGGTTAAAGGTGTTAAAATCCAGACCAGTCAAGACAATCACGGCAGAAGTTAAGCTGATTCTGTCCGACCCCAACATCTTAACAGTTAAGCACTCAGGAAGCGAGTATCACTTAGTAAATTTTGCGTGCGTTGATCGATTAATTTCTGTATTCTGGAGTTAGCCACTCTGTCCTACTCTAGCCAGTAAAATAGATTATTATGTTTCCTCCAGCCTCTTCCGCCCATCCTGCTCGACCCCATGCTATAACTCCTAGCACTATGCCAATGCCTAACTCTGTCTTTCCTAGAACGGTTTTTTCAACGTTGAAACAACGGCATTGGTTAGAGTGGTTAGAGTATCTCTCCCTAGCAAGTTCCGCCATCGGTTCTGGGGTTGTTGCCCTTTCCGGTCAAGCCTTTTATGGCGTTGCCCCCTTAACCTTAGCAGTTTCATTAAATGTTGCCAACCGCTATCGTTTAGAACAACAAACCTATCAAAGTCAAATTGAAATTGTTCAGGTTCAAAATTCCGTTGAAAAGTTAGAAAAAAATACGGTTAAAGTGGTCATGGGGTTGAGACAACAACTCCTGAATGAAATTGAATCCCTCCAGCAAAAATTAGAAGAATATCCAAACACAGAAGCTTTAGAATCAGTTTATCGGGCTAAACAAGTTGTCGCTTTAGGACAGTCAGTAACATCCATGCAGGAACATATTGCTGGAGCTTTAGAAGAAGTTCGGGAGCAGTTTCGTCAAGAATTACAGACTTTTTCCTCAACAGAATTTGTCCATTTAGAATCGTTACAAGAAAATTTGAAACAATTACAGGATATTACCTACGAATTAAGAAATAATGCTGTAACTCAACAGGATTTTCAAGGACGATTTGTAGAAATTCAAGATGTCATTCATCAATTACAACAAGAAAAATCTGTACAACCTTCTTCCTCGGTCGATTTATCCCAAATTCAAACGAGATTGGATGCACTAACCCAAGAACATAAAGAGGTGATTAAACCCCATCTAAGACGTTTATTGTCCGTTGTTAAACAATTACAAACCACTCAGACTCGACCCTTACCCGTTCCTCCTAAACCCCTGCCCAAACATCCCCCCCAATAAGGATAACCTACCTTTTCTAAAAATTAAAAACTTTTGTTAATATTGACCTAAACTATTTTATAATCTGAAATGATTCTACACGCTATAAATTCTACGAGGAAGATGACATGGCTGTTTCAGAAATCACTGAAAAATTGTTAGCTGCAAAAAAACATAAAGGAGTCACCTTTTCCGATTTAGAACAAATCTTGGGACGGGATGAAGTTTGGATTGCTGCTGTTATCTATCGACAAGCTAGTGCTTCTTATGAAGAAGCCAAAAAACTGATTGAAGCATTAGGTTTAAGTTCAGAATATATTGAAGCCTTGACCGATTATCCGGTAAAAGGATCACTGGAGCCTGTGATTCCAACTGATCCCTTAATTTATCGTTTTTATGAAATTATGCAAGTCTATGGAATGCCCCTCAAAAGTGTTATTCATGAAAAATTTGGAGATGGTATTATGAGCGCTATTGATTTTACCTTAGATGTGGATAAAATTGAAGATCCAAATGGTGATCGGGTTAAAGTCACGATGAATGGAAAATTCTTACCGTATAAAAAATGGTAATTTTTTAATGGATCTCTGAGATTTCTCCTAGTGGAATACTGGGAGAAATTTTTGACTAGAACGTAATTCTATGATACAGTCAAGGATCTGAGTCGGTTCTAGCGGGGAACAGTCGCTAGAAGTAAGGGGAAAGTTTGGCGCAAATCCAACACTGTCCCGCAACTGTGATGAGAGTTTTGATCTCTAAGTCAGAATACCCACCGAAATCAGATTATTCTTTCACACATCTGCGCGGTACAGATGATGTTTATTATGTTCAAATCATTTCAGCGTTTTTGTCAGGATTTACTTTAATTCAATTGGGAATAGCGGGAGCTACGATGAAACTCGCTCAATCCTTCCAACACACCTTAGAAAATAGCAAATTTTCCCTGATCAAATATTCAGGTTTTGCTGTAGTTGCTATTGGTGTAATTGCTTTATCGAGTGCGATTACAGGCTAATTTCCCTTAATTACATTTCAGTTTGACTGTTGTAGAGATGTTAAATATAACGTCTCTACTTTTTACCTTTAATCTTTAACTTAATTCTATGTCTGCAAAAATTCCTGTTACAGTGATTACTGGATTTTTAGGAAGTGGAAAAACCACCACCATTCGTCATTTATTACAAAATAATCATGGTCGGCGAATAGCGGTTTTAGTCAATGAATTTGGAGAAGTCGGTATTGATGGAGAATTGATCCGATCTTGTCAAGTTTGTGACGATGAAACTCCAGAAGTCAACTTAGTAGAACTCACCAATGGTTGTTTATGTTGTACGGTGCAGGAAGAATTTTTTCCGGCTATGCAAGAGCTTCTAAAACGAAGAGATAAAATTGATCATATTGTGATTGAAACCTCTGGGTTAGCATTACCAAAACCCCTAGTTCAAGCCTTCCGATGGCCGGAAATTCGCACGGGTGCAACGGTTGATGGTGTTATAACCGTAGTAGACTGTGAAGCCGTTGCTAAGGGGACGTTAGTAGGGGATATTGAGGCTGTAGAAGCTCAACGTCAAGCTGATCCTAATTTAGATCATGAAACCCCCATTGAAGAATTATTTGAAGATCAACTCGCCTGTGCAGATTTAATTTTATTAACAAAAACCGATCATGTTAATCCCGAAACTCAACAGAAAGTTGAAACTTGGTTAAAACAAGAATTACGAGAAGGCGTTAAAATTGTTCATTGTCAACAAGGAAATATTCATTCTGATGTGATTTTAGGGTTTAATTCAGCCGTTGAGGATAATTTAGAAGCCCGTCCCAGCCATCATGACACTGAAGAAGAACACGAACATGATGATAATATTAATTCTGTTCCCGTGATTTTAACCCAAGACTTTGAACCCCAAGACTTAATTGAACGGTTAAAAACAATGGTTAAACAACAGGAAATTTACCGCATTAAAGGGTTTGTTTCTGTTCCCAATAAACCGATGCGATTAGTTTTACAGGGAGTTGGCGATCGCATAGAAACCTTTTATGATCGTCTCTGGAAACCAACAGAATCTCGTCAAACCCAATTAGTATTTATTGGTGAAAATTTACAAGCTTCTGAAATTAAAAACGCCGTTTTAGGGAATTAAAACCTGTTTTTAAGTTGGATAGGGGCGGGATACAAACTGGGTTTTGGTTATCTTCTGCACAGTCCTATATTATAGGTTAGAAAACCAGTAGACGTTACACGGCGTTACAACACGATAGAATATAAGGTGATCTAGCCAGAAACCATATTGACAAGGAGATAACCAACGCATGGGCAAAGTAGTCGGCATTGACTTGGGGACAACAAACTCTGTGGTTGCGGTCATGGAGGGCGGAAAACCCGTTGTGATTGCTAACTCTGAAGGGATGCGAACCACCCCCTCCGTCGTTGGCTTTACCAAGGAAGGAGAACGCATCGTGGGACAGATGGCTAGACGACAGGCGGTTTTGAACCCCCAAAACACCTTTTATGGGGTCAAACGGCTGATGGGTTGTCGCTATTCTGACCTGTCTCCCGCCTCAAAACGGGTTCCCTACACGATGCGACGGGATGAAACTGATAATATTAGAATCAAATGTCCCAGAGTTAATAAAGATTTTGCGCCGGAAGAAATTTCGGCAATGATATTAAAAAAATTAGTTGAAGAAGCTACTCGGTATTTAGGAGAAGAAATTACCGGGGCTGTGATTACAGTTCCAGCCTATTTTAATGATTCTCAAAGACAAGCCACCAGAGACGCCGGACGCATTGCAGGATTAGAGGTTAAACGTATTTTAAATGAACCGACTGCGGCTTCTTTAGCGTATGGTTTAGAACGCAGAGATTATGGCACAATTTTAGTTTTTGATTTAGGCGGTGGAACCTTTGATGTCTCAATTTTAGAGGTGGGAGAAGGAGTATTTGAAGTTAAGTCTACCAGTGGAGATACCCAACTGGGAGGAACGGATTTTGATCAGAAAATTGTGGATTGGTTGGCGGAACAATTTCTATCAGAAGAAGGGGTGGATTTAAGACGCGATCGCCAATCATTACAACGCTTAACAGAAGCCGCTGAAAAAGCAAAAATAGAGCTTTCTGGGGTGGGGGTTACGGATATTAATTTACCCTTTATTGCCGCAACAGAAGACGGCCCGAAACACTTAGAAACCCGCTTAACCAGAGGGGAATTTGAGGGGTTATGTGGAGATTTAATTCAACGGTTACGTCGTCCCGTTAAACAAGCCTTAGCCGATGCAGGATTAACTTCTAATGATATTGATGATGTGATTTTAGTCGGGGGTTCAACTCGAATGCCAATGGTGCAACAATTAGTTAGAACCTTAATTGATTTAGAACCAAATCAAGGGGTGAATCCTGATGAAGTGGTGGCGGTTGGTGCGGCAATTCAAGCGGGAATTTTAGCCGGAGATGTGCGAGATGTATTATTATTAGATGTGACTCCGTTATCGTTAGGATTAGAAACCATTGGGGGAGTGATGAAAAAATTAATTCCCCGAAATACTACCATCCCAGTCCGTCGTTCTGATATTTTTTCAACTTCAGAAAATAACCAAACTTTGGTAGAAGTTCATATCTTACAAGGAGAACGAGAATTAGCCGTTGATAATAAATCTTTGGGTCGGTTTAAGTTAACAGGAATTCCGCCAGCACCGCGAGGCGTTCCCCAAATTCAAGTGGCGCTTGATATTGATGCGAATGGTATTTTACAAGTTACGGCGTTAGATAAAACGACTGGACGGGAACAAAGTGTTGTGATTCAAGGTGCTTCTACTTTATCTCAAGATGAAGTTAATCGCATGATTCGAGATGCGGAAAAATATGCAGAAGTTGACCGTTTACAACGAGAACGAGTCGAAAAACGGAATCGAGCCCAAGCGTTAACCTATCAAGCCGAACGACAATTAAGAGAAGTTGCTTTAGATTATGGAATGCAATTTGCTCAACGTCAACGGTCAAGAATTGAAACGTTAATTCGGTCTTTAAGAGATAGTTTAGAACGAGATGATGACCGAGGAATTGATCAAATTAGTGTGGATTTACAGGATGCTTTATATGAGTTGAGTCGGGAAGTTTCGATTTTTGCAACGGAGGACGATGAGGATGATTTATTTGGTTCTATTCGTCGAACTTTTTCCGGTGAAAAACGTCGAGTTGATCCCTATGAACCTCCGACTCGCAGTTATTCTCGATATGAACCCCGCACCAGCAGTGGCGGTAGTTTAGGTGGAGGTGTATCACGTTCTCGTCGCTATTCTCAAAATGATAATTGGGATGATGACGATGATGATTGGCTGTAACCCTAGAAACCCGGTTTCTCAAAGAAACCGGGTTTCTGATAACTTAATTATGAACTCGTTAACTTAAATTTAACCTATGCAAAATTTTCGGAATTATTATCAAATTTTAGGGGTTTCCCGTGAAGCATCTGTCGATGAAATTAAGAAAGTCTATCGAAGATTAGCTAGACAATATCACCCCGACTTAAATCCAGGGGATAAGGAAGCAGAAGAAAAATTTAAAGATATTGGAGAAGCTTATAATATTTTATCCGATCCTGAAAAACGATCAGAATATGATAATTATAGTCAATTTTGGAAACAAAAAGGGTTTCAAGATTGGCAAAAAAATGCGTTTTCAGGAATCAAAAATTGGGGAAGTCGTCGGACAATTTCTCAAACTGAAGATTTAGATTATGGGGATTATTCCGATTTTGATACTTTCATTGATCAATTATTAGGACGGCGACGAGAAGTGCGAACGGTTGACCCGAAAAAAGCTCCTCAAATGGCGGCGGCTGACCCCTATAATTCTCCTCGAACAAAAGCCGTTTATAAAGCCACTCCCCGCGAAACGAAACGGGATATTGAGGCGCGATTAACGTTACCTTTAGAAAAAGCTTATAGCGGAGGAACAGAACGCATCCGTTTAGAAGATGGACGGTCTTTAGAAGTGGATTTACCCCCAGGAATGGTGAAGGGTCAACAAATTCGTTTGAGGAATCAAGGAATTAATGGTGGCGATTTATTCTTAAAAATTAATATTACTCCCCATCCTTTTTTTAGAATAGAAAAATCAGAAATTTATTGTCAAATTCCTGTCACTCCCACAGAAGCAGTATTAGGGGGAGAAATTGATATTCCCACGTTAGATGGTTTAGTTAAAATGCGTTTACCTGCGGGGGTTGTATCGGGTCAACGGTTACGATTAGCAAACAAAGGTTATCCGAATATTGAAGGAGAACGAGGCGATCAATTAATTGAGATTCAAGTCGTTATTCCTAAAAATATTACTCCTCAAGAACGAGAATTATATGAAAAATTACGTCAAATTGAAACCTTTAAACCCCGTCAAAACTTAAGAATATAACCCGTAGGGTGCGTGCGCGGTGCTTACGCACCCTAAAATTTTTAACAATAAAATAATAATCGTTGTGACTTATAAGCAAATAGATAATTTTAGAAAAAACGAAGAAGATAAGCTCATTAAAATATTAAAAATTACAGCTAAAAATTTGCCATCTTATAGTACGATTAGACGAGTAATGATCGGGATAAATCTAATAGAGATTCAGTTAATTTTTCAGTCAACAGTTGAGGAATATTAGTGGCAAAAAGAAGGCGTTGATTGGATTGCGATCGATGGAAAATCTTTAAAAAACACCCTGAATAGCTATGAAAATCAAAAACAAAATATGTTGATAATGGTATCTGGGTTTAGTCAAGAAACAAAGTTAGTAATTAAGAATGAGACCTTATATTATATTAAAAGAGGGACAATCATCGTTGGGAAATAATTGGGAAAAGATTTTAGCGATCGCCTGAATTAATTGAGCTTTAAAAACTATTTTTCTTAAAAAACATCAAAAATATTTAATAACAAATAGCCATAAAGTCTTGTTAAGTCAGACAATGGCTGTTTTTTGCTATTAATAAATATTGAAATTGTTCATTCTTAGTATTTCCCACTTGTCTGATAAAAATTAGAGATAATTTGACCGTAAAAATTGATAATTTTTTTTGAAGATAGCGATGGCGTAGCCGCCGCCTTGCGGCATCGCCTTTTTGAAAATGAAAACCCCCTGGACTCCCATTAAGTGCTGACTTCAATATTTGATCACAATTTTGAGTATAGGAAATGGTGCGTGCGCGGGGCTTACGCACCCTACGTTAATTGATAATAAATTGCCCAAATTGCCATCGCTCTTAAATAATGACTGGCGCGAAATGTGCCAACGGCGGTAATGGCTTCGGGTGTGCGAAATTGTAAACCATTTTCATAGATTTGTTTAACAACAACTTCCGTTAATTCTAACGCTTCAGCTTTCATTCCCATTTGTAAGAAAAACGCAGCCAACCCAAAATTAATTCCTGTCCAAACTTCTAAGGGATGGGTATCTTGAGGATTAACTGCTTCTCCCGTCGGTCTAACACCATTGGCGGCACCAAATTGTCCATTATGAAACTTTTTAAAACAGGAATCATAAACCATTTTTAAAGCCGAAATTGTACAATCAGTAGGAACAATATCTGGTAATTCTAATAATCTAGCATAAAATTGACCACACAATTGATCTGCCATGACCACATCAGAACCACTTCCACTATCCAAACGATAATATTGACCATTCCAAAGGGTTTTTTGATACAAAGGTTTAGCCGTTTCTAACCAAGCTTGATAGGTCGGAAGAACGCTTTTAGGAGACGGGGTAAGGGTTTCCTTTTCTAACGCTTTTCCCATGGCAATCATCGCTTCTAAAGCTGCTAACCATAACCCCCCACAATAGGCACTAATTCCCTGTAATCTCCAATCATCAAACGTTTGATCCGGTGCGCCACTATTTTCGGGAATTGAATCTTGATCTAAATCAAAAGTTTTCAGATAATCCAGGGTTTCAACCATGGCTGACCAACAATCTTTTAAAAACTCGTAATCTGTTCCCCCCGTTAATAGAAAATCTCGATAAACTTGCAACACAAAATCACAGGGTAAATCTTTCCAGAGGTTACAATCTTGATAACTGGTGTAATTGGTTTTTTCCCAAGGATGTTCATTCGGCGCACCTAAATCATGGGGGGTTGCACCGACAGCTTTCCGAATGGCAGAGGCTTGATTATAACCAATAATTCGTGGGGTATTATCGCCTTGAGAAATTGCACGGGAATAGGCAATTAATATCGATTTTTCTAACTCCGGCCATAACATTAATAAAGAAAATGACCCATATAATCGCACATCTAAACTTTCATACCAGCGATAATCTAAACATTCTAAAACTGCAAATTGACCCACCGGGTCACGTTCATCTGCTGCTGTCCATAATGCACCTCCATCGGTTAGTAAATATAACTCATTAAAGAGTGCCATTTTAAACCAATTGGGTAAATCTTGACGTTGTAAAATTGGGTTTTGCCACAGTTCAATCTGTTCTCGCCAAGTATCAGAATGCTTCATCGCCGTGCGAATCATTGACCAAGCATTGTGACCATTGCGACCAAAAAAATCAGTATAACGCCGATAATAATTAATTCCTGATGCAAATTCAGTAATGGGTAAATCCCACGCTAAATAAAAGGGAATTTTACGGGTTTTTCCCGGTCGAATTGTAAATTTAACCGCTAAAGCAACCGCAATTCGTTCATTTTTTTTAGCCGGATGTTCACTTTCTTGATCTAATAATGTGCCATCTTCTGCAAAATATTGCCAAATATCTTCCCCATTTCCTATAGGGTTCCAACGGGTTTGATAATACACTTCAACCGCAGGATTTATAATGGTGGCAATTGCTATTTGTCCTTCCCCTTCCTGCACCTCTTCATTAGTGCTTAGACGAGTCATTAAACACCCAATGCGATGAAAATCTTCAACTAATCGATTAACACTTCCGGCACTGTTTCCCCATCGAGGTTGATATTCATAAACCGGACTGCCATCATCTCTGACTTTGACTTCAGGACTCGCTAAACTATTGGTAAACCATCCAATTGTATTTTCCCAAGTTAATAATATACTTAAGGTAATCGGTTCATCCGTTGGGTTGTGAGCTATCCATTCAAAAATTGCAATCGGATAACTACTTTCTTGATAGTTTTTTGCCCAAACCGGAGAAAATTGTTCACAACTTAATTGGGCTGAAAATACATTTTCATAAACAAACCAACTGCGGGGATATAACGCATGATAGGTTCCATTTTTTTCTGGATTAGGATACCAATTCCACGCTGATAAACTTCCATCTTCTGGCGGCTCTGTTGATAAAGCATAAGCTTTTTTCTGACCGTTTGTTTCTTCAAAAATACTAAATTGACAAGCGGGAAGATTTCTAAAAATATGTTCTCCCCCGTCCAAATGCCAAAGGTTAAAATCTCCCCGTGAAGACCGTCCAATACAACCTGCACCCAACCCCCCCAAGGGCATTCCGTGCCAAGGGCCATCATCTAAATTACTGGCGTAGCGAACGGTATAAGGTTTTTCCCACCCTAAACCAATGGGACGACTCCAAGTAGACTCAGGAATATTAGAAATGGGGCTAGAATGGGTCATGCGGTTAAGGGATAATGCTATTTTAACAAAACTCAATTCCCCGTTTGGGATGTTTTGAATTTTCTCATAATTGAGTTAAATAAGCAAGGGTAATTTTATTCCCTCAGTTTTGTTTTATGATAAAAAATCCATAATTCTGCTAAATAATAAAATAGAATAATCCCAATTAAACTTGAGCTTAAATCGAGTAAACTAAAGGTACGACTGGGAAAAAGAGTTTGCATCATTTCTTCTGCGATAGTGACTAGGGTAAAAACAAATGGCCCTAGGGGAAAAAATAGGGGATAAATGATAATCTTTTTTCCTCCCCAGGCTAAATGAGTTAAAAAAGAGGCAATTCCATATAAAATAAAGTGTCCATAAACATCATAATTGGGAATTTTTTCTAATAATTGATAGGGTAAATTCCCCATATCTGCTGTAATTACAATTAATAATAACAACAAAAAATAGAGAAAACAAGCAATTTGCCAAGGTTTTTGAGATCGTTTCATTGTCAACTGATTGATTCAGGGTTTAGAATGAACCTACAACTTCCTGATTGATCATTTCGGTTAAAAACACTAGAGACAAATATCTTGTATTTTTACCCTGACTTATTTAGCTTCCATCCAATTTTGTCCAGCGTGAATATCTACAACTAAAGGAACACTTAAAGGCAGCACTTGTTCCATAATGGTCTTGATTTTGGGTTGAAGTTCTTCCCATTCCGTTTCAGGGATTTCAAAGACTAATTCATCATGAACTTGTAATACTAATCGAGATTGATATTGGGTTAATAGTTGATGCACTTGTACCATTGCCATTTTAATAATATCAGCACTGGAACCTTGAATGGGGGCGTTAGCAGCGGCTCTTAATAGTTGAGCGTCATTTTGACCCATTTTTTTTCCTAATTGGCTTAAATCAATCGAATTAATATCAACTCCTTTTAAGGTTTTAAGGCTACTTCCTTGGAAATCAAAATAGCGTCTTCTTCCTAATATGGTTTCGACATACCCTTGAGCAATAGCTTGTTTTTTAACCGTTTCTAAATAAGCAAAAACTTGAGAATAGCGTTGGTTAAATCGTTCAATAAATTGCTTACCTTCTGCACTACTTACCTTGGCTTCCCGTGCAAATCGTTGCGCTCCCATCCCATAAATTACCCCAAAATTAATCGTTTTTCCTAACCGTCTTTCTTCTGAGGTTACGGCTTCTGTTTCAAATAATAACTTAGCGGTGACGGTATGAACATCTTGATTATTTTGATAAGCTTCTAATAAAATCGGTTCTTGGCTTAAATGAGCTAAAATTCTGAGTTCAATTTGAGAATAGTCGGCTGAAACTAATAGCCAATTTGCTTCTGTTGTAAAAGCTTTTCTGATTTTACGAGAAAATTCTGTTTTAATGGGAATATTCTGTAAATTAGGATTAGAAGAAGATAACCGTCCTGTTGCGGTAACGGTTTGATTAAAATTGGTATGAATGCGTTGCTTTGAATCAACCATTGTCGGTAAAGCATCCACATAAGTTGACTTTAGTTTCGCTAGAGTTCGATATTCTAATATTATATCAATAATGGGGTGATCTCCTTGTAATTTTTCTAAAACATTGACATCCGTTGAATATCCGGTTTTGATTTGTCGGGTTTTTTTTGTATTTAATCCCAATTTTTCAAATAAGAGTTGGCTGAGTTGTTTGGGTGAGCCTAAATTAAATTTTTCTCCGGCTAGTTCATAAGCTTGATTTTCAATAATTTCTAACTGTTTATCTAATTGCTCTGCCAAAGTTTGTAAATATTCAATATCCAGATGCACCCCACAATATTCCATATCCGCTAAAACACATTCTAAAGGCTGTTCAACATCGGTTAAAAGTTTCATTAAGTGAGGTTTATCTATCAATTTTGCTTTAATTTTTTCTACTAATTGAAAGGTGACATAAACCTGCATTCCGCAATATTCAGCGACTTGATTAATATTAATATCAGCAATGGTTTTCCCCTTGGGAACTAATTCATCATAACTAGGAGCAATTAAGGCTGACTCTAAATGTCTGAGACTTAAATCAATTAAATTATGATTTGCTTCCGGGTTTAAAATATAATCTGCTAACATCGGATCAAAGACAACACCTCTTAAATTAATACCATGAGTCCGAAAAATCAACCGATCATATTTAGCATTTTGGAAGGTTTTCGGATAGCGATCGCTTTCTAAAATTGAACGTAAAAGATCTAACGTTTGAACTTTATCTAAATTTGTTCCTTGGGTATGATTTAAGGGAATATAAGCCACATCCGTTGGCTCTGTTCCCCAACAACAGCCAATTCCGACTAATTCCGCTTTTAAGAAGTCTAAAGAGGTGGTTTCCGTATCCCAAGCAACGGGATAATTAACATCAGTATGCTGTTGTAAAATATTAATTAACTCTTCTAAAGCTTCTGGGGTTTGAATTAAACGCAGTTGAAGTTTAGACCTTGGACTATTTAACTGTTTCTGTTGTTGGTAAGCTGTAGTTTCTTCCGGTGTCCAAAAATCGATATCTTCCCCAACAGTAACCGGATTTTCTGTAACTTCCGTTTGAATTATTCCTTTAAATTGCTGTTGAATTTGATTAATTTTTCCTAAAAAGGTTTGAAAAGCTAATTTCTCTAAAATCGGTTGAATTTTAGCAACATCAAAGCCTTGTAATTTAAAATTGTCTAAACTAACTTCTAAGGACACATCCTGAATAATTCGCGCTAAGGTTTGAGAATGATCTGCATCCGCCTTTCCTTCCTCTAGTTTTGTCCGAGTCGCCCCTTTAATTTCCTCAATATGAGCATAGATATTTTCTAACGAGCCATATTCTCCTAATAATTTAACGGCGGTTGTTTTGCCAATCCCTTTCACCCCTGGAATATTATCGGATTTATCGCCACATAATGCCTTATAATCAATTACCTGATGGGGATAAATCTGCAATTTCTCATAAACCTGTTGAGCTAAAAACTCTGTAGGAACACTACCTTTGCCCGGTTCTAAATGTAAAATACTAATCTGTTTTTCACTATCAATTAATTGAAATAAATCTTGATCCCCCGATAAAACTTTAACTCGATATCCTTCCCGACTTCCCCGGTTGGCTAAGGTTCCTAAAACATCATCCGCTTCATAACCTGGGGCTGTAACAATGCTTAAATCAAACGCTTGTAATAATTCTTGTAAATTCTGCACATCTTCAATAAAATCTTGAGGCGTTTCGGAGCGATCCGCTTTGTAATTTTCATCCGCTTCATGGCGAAAAGTAGGAACTCCTAAATCAAAAGCGATCGCTAAATAATCTGGCTTTTGAGTTGCCATCACATCTAATAATGACTTCAAAAACCCAAAACAAACACTCGTCGGAATACCCGTTGACGTGCGTAACCCTCCTTGGCGACTTTTTCCAAAGGCAAAATAGGAACGAAATGCCAACGAATGACCATCAACCAAAAGGAATAGAGGATGTTCCAACACTGTTTTAATCCAAGCGCAATACAATTTTTATTGTAGCGATCTGTCTTCTGCCTTTGTAGGGGAAAATAAAATCAAGTTAATAGATTTCAAACGTGGAAATCGAAGAATGCTATAAAATTTTAGAGATAAAACCGGGGGCGTCCTTAGAGGAGGTCAGACAAGCCTATCGCCATCAGGCCTTGATTTGGCATCCCGATCGCTATCCCCAGAATTCTATCTTACAAGCGGAAGCGGAAGCCAAATTTAAAGAAATTAGCCACGCTTACGAAACCTTAAAAACCGATTTAAGCAGCCCCTACCCTACCCTCCCGACTCCCCCTGTCTCCCCTGTCTCCCCTGTTC
>NZ_JADEWU010000131.1:0-8824 GCF_015207485.1 Planktothrix mougeotii LEGE 06226 | reverse complement strand
CCCTATCTCCTACTTCCCGCCACAAACCTGTTCAATTAACTGCACAACAGCGCTGCGAGTCAGTTTGTCTTGACCATCGGCTAAGACATTTAACGTCGCATGGGCTAAGGCTAAAGGAATGCGACAAAAATCCAACGCTGGGCCAGAGGGTAAAGCTTCGGTGTAGGCATCCCCTAAGGCTAAATTCCGTTTAGCGTAGTTCTGCATTTGTTCCAATGTCCAACCATCAGGGAAGAAATCTACCCCTCGACTGCCATCATCCTTGTAATTGCGGAGAATATTCACCGCCTGTAACCCTCGACCAAAGCCAATGGCGTGAACCCGGTTGGTTTGCGTGCCATCATACCAAGCCCATAAATCCGACAACAACAGCCCCACAGAACCCGCCACACTAAAGGTATATTGATCTAACTCCGCTTCGGTTTCAATCCGCCAATTCCGTTCAGCCCAAAACGCCATACGGTCAGCCATCGCCGCCGTTGCATCCCAAATCCGAGGAGCAATTCGTTCTGGGGCTAACTTCGCCCATTCTCCCACCCGGAGAGTGACTTCTTCTAACATTCCCGTGTGGGAAAATTCCGCAAACCAATCATCAGCAATGGTTTCTCGACAGACCGATGCTTGAAAATTTTGGCTCATTCTATGCAGCAATCGGGCTTTTGTCGCATGATCTAAATCAGGGTGATCTTCAACTTCATCAATCGCCCGCATACACAAATAGGCAGAAGCAACCGCTTCTTGGAGTAAGGGAGGTAAACGACTAATGGGGATATAAAATGTTCGACTTGTATCTTGTAAAACGGACAAGGGATCTTTTTGCCAATTCATTCCTTTTACTCCTCACACCAAGAAGCGATTTAATCGCTGTACTTTCGCGCTCGATATTGTACACTGGATTCCAGTAACACTCCACGCTTTAATCTTGAATTCTCTAGGCTGTGCATCTTGTCAGTCCAGTTTTCTTCAGATAAGCTGTAGTGAGGGTAAATCTCCGAATGTGACACTATGCTGCAAGCGGCTACGCAGAATCAAGGTGCTATTGGGGCTGAAACCAAGCTCGACGTTGAACTTCGGAAAGTGTTCAAAGTCTTTAATGGCGAAACAGCCGTTCGTGGCGTAGATCTCGATATTCATCGAGGAGAGTTTTTTAGTATTTTAGGGCCATCGGGCTGTGGCAAAACTACAACGCTGCGATTGATTGCCGGGTTTGAAATGCCCTCTGCTGGAGAAGTCTTGATTCGGGGTCAGTCTGTGACCCAAACTCCCCCCTATCTGCGTCCAGTGAATACCGTTTTTCAAAGTTATGCTTTGTTTAACCATTTGACAGTCTGGGAAAATATTGCTTTTGGACTCCGACTCAAACGCAAAAGTAAGTCGGAAATTGAAGAGAAAGTGCGGGAAGCCTTAAGTTTAGTTAAAATGGAATCCTTTGCCAATCGTTACCCCTCTCAACTGTCTGGGGGTCAACAACAACGGGTGGCTTTAGCCAGGGCGTTAGTCAATCGTCCGGCGGTGTTATTGTTAGATGAACCGTTAGGGGCTTTGGATTTAAAACTACGGAAACAAATGCAGATGGAACTCACCAACCTCCATCGCAATTTGGGGTTAACCTTTATCATGGTGACTCACGACCAAGAAGAAGCCATGAGTTTGTCTGACCGCATTGCTGTCATGCACGATGGCCGAATTGAACAAATTGGCAGTCCGAACGAGATTTATGAATATCCTCAAACGCCATTTGTGGCTGATTTTATTGGCGATACCAATCTATTTCGAGGAACGGTTGAAAGTGCTGATGCCTCCCGTTTATATATTGTCACCGACACCGGATTAAGTATTGAAATTCAACAGATTGAAATTCCCGGTATTCAACTCCCGCAACAGGATTTAAGAACAGGTGCATCGGCGGTTGTGAGTGTACGTCCTGAGAAAGTTACATTAAGTTTTTATCCCGTTAGCGGTGCTGTAAATTGTTTTGAAGGTCGTTTACTAAATGCGATGTATTTGGGAACCCATATTCAATATGTGGTGAAATTACTATCGGGGGAAAATGTTATGGTTCGTCAACCCAAAACAGGGGATAGTTTACCCGATAGTAATACTCCGGTTTATGTGTGTTGGGGAACAACAGATTGTTTAGCTTTACCCGAACAAAAATAGAATCAAGCTAGGCATTATTGGATACTCCGTTCGTTAAAGATTAAATTTGTTACTCTAAATCAACCTATATCCCTGTCAATCTGACCTATGCACTTAGCATTACCCTTAAAAATATCTAACGGGTGCATATTCAATATTCCCTCTTCTCTGCTGTAAAATAAAAAGTTGTACTCTTAAAATATCCCTACGTTATTTCTGAAATGGCAGGGAATATAACTATGGTTGTTTGTCCCCAGTGTCAATTTGAAAACCCCAATCTCAACAAGTTTTGTCAACGCTGTGGTACTTCTCTGACCCAGAAACATTGTCCTGAATGTGGAACAACCGTTCCCCTGAATACGCTGCAATGTCACAATTGCGGGACAGTGACTGGAACCGTTTATCTGGCTGTAGTTATCCCTTCGTCCTCAGCTATTGCTCCGGCTGAAAACTCCCCAGAATCCTTAAATAATGACCATTTGCAGGGAGCTAACACATCCTCGGAGAGTCCCTCCGAATCCAGTTTAGACCGCATTGATACCGAACCCCCCACCCCGGAAGAGCTTCAAACTCCAGAGCTAACCGAGTCTCAAGCCCAACCCCTAGAAGACATTTTTTCCCAAACTGACCTCGAAGCGATTACCATTCCGGCTGAAGATGCTTTGTCTATCCCCCAGGAACCACCCCCATCCCTGGAGCAACCCGTTGGAGCTTATTTAGACCCCCAAGACCGTTATCAACTCCTAGACCCCCTACCGGATCTCAAAGCTGGTGAAACCGTCACCGTCAGGGTTTTAGATACTCAACCGTTGCAGGTTTCTCCGTTAAAAGCGCTACAAGACCCCGCCACTCCCCCATCTCATCCAGACCTAGAGGCCTTTATTATTCCGGCGGCTCAACCTTATTTTTCCTTAGCGTCCCAAACGCCTAACTATTTTCCTCACCTACAAGATGCTTGGGAATCGGATTCCTATCAAGTTATTCTATTAGAAAATTTTGCGGATTTTCCCCGGTTATCAGAACTTTGGAGTAACCGAAAAACCACACCTCAGCAAATTGTTTATTGGTTGGGAGATTTAGTAGAATTGTGGGTACTGTTAGAACCTTGGGGATGTCGCCAAAGTTTATTAGATCTCCCAAATTTACGAGTATTTTCTCAAAACTCTCAACAGTTGTGTTTACAACAATTGTATTTTGATCAACCGGATTCTGCCTTAAGTTTATCAAATTTAGGACAATTATGGCAGGATTTATTTCAACAATCCCAACGGACGTTAGTGGGTTCCTTAACGGAAGTATTGCGGGATGTAATGGAGGCCAAAATTAAAACCGTTGAACAATTACGAACGGCTTTAATGGTGGTTTTGGATGAAATTAATTTTCCCTCTAACTTACCCCAACAACAAACCAGTCAGAATGAACTATCCCCCTCGACTTTAAATCAATCTCCTACCCTAATTCTCGGTGAAAAATTTATCCATTTAGAAGCAGTAGGACGCACAGATGTCGGACGTCAACGGGATCATAATGAAGACTGTTTTGGTTTGGAAACCCACATCAAGATTCAAGAAACACCCCAAGGACAAATTGGCTCCGTGAGGGGTTTATATATTCTCTGTGATGGGATGGGAGGTCACGCTGGGGGAGAAGTGGCGAGTCAAATCGCTGTTGATACTTTACAACACTATTTCCAAGATCAATATCCAGAGGAATTCCCAACAGAAGAAATCTTACAAGATGCCATTTTCAAAGCAAATGAAGCAATTTATAATGAAAATCAACAAGGGGTGCGTTCCGGTAGTGGTCGCATGGGAACTACCTTAGTGATGGCAATTGTGGTCAATCATCAAGTCGTCGTGGCTCATGTGGGAGATAGTCGATTATATCGTTTGACTCGTCAACAAGGGTTACAACAAATAACCGTAGATCATGAAGTTGGACAACGAGAAATTCAACGGGGAATTGACCCGGATATTGCCTATTCTCGCCCCGATGCTTATCAATTAACTCAAGCTTTAGGCCCTAGAGAAGAACAGTTTGTTCACCCGGATATTCAATTTTTAGAGATTGAGGAAGATACGGTTTTTATTCTGGCATCCGATGGCTTAACCGATCATAATCTGTTAGAAACCTTCTGCGAAACTCAACTTGATCCCTTACTCAACCCTCAAACCGATTTAGCCACCGCAGTAGACGGTTTAATCACCCTAGCAAATCAATATAATGGTCACGATAATATTACCGCCATTGTCGTTCGAGCTTGGGTGTCCAACCCTTAACCGTCAAGGTGTTTTATAACTATTATCGAGTTTCTAATAACTAATAACTGATAACTGATAACTAATAACTGATAACTGATAACTGATAACTGATAACTGATTTATGTTAACTTTAACGTTATTAGATCCGCACCAAAAAACGCCCCTGAAACAGTGGACGTTTACACAGCAGTCCATCATCCGCATTGGACGAGCAGCAGATAATCAGGTTGTCATTGTTGATCCCTTAGTCTCCCGGTATCATCTGGAGTTACATCATCCCCAAGATGAAAGCCAAAGTTCTCCTTGGCGACTGGTGAGTAAAGGAACCAATGGAACCTTTGTTAATGGCGTTTTGACCACTCAAGGGTTAGTGGGAGATGGTGCTTTGATTGAATTAGCCAAAGATGGGCCTTTATTACAAGTTAAACTCCAAGGGAGTGTGATTGCAATTCCCGTCAATGCACCCCCCTGTAACCATGAAGGAAATGCTTCGGGTAATTTATTTTGTATTCATTGCGGATTTCCCATTCAGGTAGAACGAACTGTCCGACAGTATCAAGTGTTGAGAACCATCGGACGAGGGGGAATGGGAACAACAACGTTAGCGTGGGACTCTACAACAGCCAAATCTGCTGTCCCGGTTGTCGTTGTTCTGAAAGAAATGAATACGGATATGGCACAAATTGCCAAAGCACAAGAATTATTTGAACGAGAAGCCCGTACCTTAAAAAGCTTAAAGCATCCGGGTATTCCCCAGTTTTATGACTTTTTTGTGGATGAGGGTAAAAAATATTTAGTGATGGAAATGATCCATGGAACGGATCTCGAACAGTATATCCATCAACGGGGGCCAGTAATTCCCCAACAAGCCATACAGTGGATGATGCAGACCTGTGAGATCTTGAACTATATTCACTCACTCGATCCGCCTCTGATCCATCGAGATATCAAACCTGCCAATTTACTGTTGCGGCGACGAGATCACCACATTGTTGTTTTGGACTTTGGAGCCGTGAAGGAAATTGGAACACCTCCGGGCACCCGCATTGGTGCAGAAGGATACAGTGCTCCCGAACAAGATCGAGGACAGCCTCTTACTCAGTCGGATTTGTATGCGATCGGTACAACGTTAATTTTTTTACTGACCGCCGAAACACCCTTAAAATTTTATGGCAAACGGGGGAATAGTTATGGGTTTGACCTCGATAACGTTCCCACCATTACACCTTCACTGCGAAAAGTTATTGAACAAGCCACCGAATATCGACCTAAAGATCGTTATCCAACGGCTCAAGATCTATCTCAAGCTTTAGCCCATTGCCTAAATTGATAAAATTGTGAGGAAGAAAAACGCAAAGGAAAGGGAAAGAGCAATGGACTCAAAGCTGATGGAGAGAAATACAAAACTTGAAACAGCAGCTTTAATCAAGGGTGAATTCAAGATTTAGGGCAAACCGACTGAAATCTGAAATCCGGGAAAGGGAGAGAAATCGGCTTCTACTCTTCGTCTTCATCCCAAGCTTCAACGGCTAATAACTCGCTGATGGGATCTTGCATGGAGAAACCAAACTCTAACAATTCCTGCTTCCAAAATTTCCATTCATCACCATAGAGAAGGGCAATTTTCCACAGACTCTCGGAAGGTTTGATAATGTCAGACTTGACCAGGGAATGCACCTGACGTTGAAACTTATCCATCGGGTGTATAACCTTTTGGCTCATAATACCTCTTAAGTTGTTCTAATTCTAAAGTTGTTAACGCTTTTCAGCCTGAACGTTTTCCTTGTTTTCCTTTGCGTAGATGGTCGATGCTGGTGAAAGCAACTTCCTCAATCCTAAATATAGCATAAGCTTTGAAAAAAAGTAATCTTTTTTTAGCGAATCTAGGGGTTGATTTCACAAATTCAAGAGTTAGAGGAGGTTCGGGCTTCACCCCAATATCCACCAATCGCTCCCTTTCCAGCAAAACCCAATCCTCAGAACTTCCTTACACCCTGAATTTCGGAAATAGGGGGAATGGATGGGAAGATCCCTTGACCCAGAAATAGTGACAGTTGGGTTCTCATAGCCAATCGCAAAATGGTTGGAATCTGACTCTGAAGCCTATCATATTAGGGAAAAGGATCGACTGTAATCTCTATATAGATAGATTAAATCTACGCGGATTTTAGCGAGATCTACCATGACCACTCAAACTTGAAGGACAAGGGGGAAACAGTGAGATCTTCAGGTATAGCTCAATAATTATACTGCTAATTGTATGCAGATGATTGTTAAGCTAATGATGTTATCGCGTCAAGTGATAAATCTATCTTGGGATAGTAGCGTAAATTCGGATTGTTTGTTGTTGCTTGTATTGTAGCGTGTTTTTTGAGCGTTGTAACCAATTTTTTTAGGGGATTTTTCCTAAACCGAGGATTAGAATGGATCATTCCTATGCTCTGACTAATTAGGGGTCGAGGGGGGCTTTACAACCCCCGACTCCCATTCAGAACCGTGCGTGCGACTTTCACCGCACACGGCTCCTAGTTTGACTGTCTGTTGTCATCAGAACACCCGGTTTTCCTTTGAGTTAGTGACCCATCGGTAGCCGTTTTAATATCGTGGCAATGGCGATGTAAAAGTTGTAGGTTCTTATATTCATTTTTCCTTTTTAAAGAAGTGGGAAGAATATGGTCGATTTCTACAACATCATCTGGGGTGAAATATTGACCACAGAAGTTACATTTACCTTTCTGCTTTTTAAGCAGAATTGCTACCCGTTTTGGTACATCGTGGGATGTCCCTAATCTTGTACTCCAGTATGTCCAGTTTCCATCATAAGGTGATGCTTCAGGTCTTATAGTTACATGACGAGTTATAGGAGTTTCAACATGACTTAGCAGTCTAAGACCTTCATCAGTTTCAAAACTCCATGCTTTATTCCCGTTTTTCTTAAAGTATTTGGTTAATTTCTTGTAACTTGCTTTACCGCATCTGCTAACTGTCCATGCTCTTAACCTTAACCATGTAATGTGGTCTAACGAGGAGAATGCCTTTTTAGAACATACTTTGGAGTGGTAATTACACCATCCTCTAATGACCGGGTTTAGGTGTTTAATTAATGCGTATTGGGGTGCAGTTTTGTGATTTTTAATCACTTCCTTTACCTTATCCGCATGAGCTTTAATTGATTTCTTACTAGGTTTGATTAGGGTTTTAAATCCTAATATCTTTCCTGCTCCATTTTTACTAGAGTGATGTTTACTAACCGGATATTGTCGAAAATTCCAACCTAGAAAGTCGAATCCTGGTTTGACCGTTTCGTCATTTACTTCAATTTCTTTCAGTGTGTGGCAAATTCGGGTTTTTGAGGGTTTTAGCTCTAAACCTATAGGTTTTAACCATTCTTCGATGTCAATTTTGCATTGTTGAATAACTTCGATCTGTGGACTAATCACAACGAAATCATCGGCATATCTAATGACTGTGGCGTAATTTTTATTGTTATTTGTCTTTTTGGGATAATGTTTTGTAATTAGCCTTATCATTCCATCCAATGCGATGTTAGCAAGTAGGGGGCTGATGACACCTCCTTGCGGTGTGCCTGCCTCTGTTGCTTCAAATATGCCGTTGTCCATCACTCCAGCTTTTAACCATTGTCTGATTTGGGCTTTTATTATTGATGGACAATCAATTTTGGACAGTAGGTAATCATGATTAATTTGGTCGAAGCATTTTGAGATGTCAGCATCAAGTACATAGCATTCACTTTGTTTGATGCTATGGAAAATTCGTGACATTGCGTCATGGGCTGACCGTCCGGGTCTGAACCCATAGCTTTCACCCTCGAATCTGGCTTCCCATTGTGGCTCTAACACAAGTTTAACCAAGGCTTGCCTTATTCTGTCGTTTATAGTCGGTATACCTAGTGGGCGTTTTTCCCCGTTGGGTTTGGGAATCCATTTCCTACGGAGTGGTTTTGCTTTTTGGTATTTTCCCAGGTTTTTAGCGAGTTCTAACCGTTGGTTAGGTGTGATGGATTTAATTCCATCAACCCCGGCAGTTTTCTTGCCTTGGTTATCCTGAGTTACCTTTCTAATCGCTAGAAGTTTAGCGTAGTATGACTTAACTAGAAGTTTCTGAAGTTTTCGAGCCTTTGCATTTTGTCCCGATAATGATGCCTGGTAAATTCGCTTTTGCAGCTTAAATACTACCCGTTGGACTTTTGCCCAATTGATAGAATTCCATGTATCCGTAGTCTTGGTTATACTCGTTTTCACCGTGTTTACTGCTAATTGAAACTTTACCTAACAATCGTTAGAGTCGATAGGAGCGTTACCACTCCTACCTCTCCTTCAAAACCGTGCATGAAACTTTCGCTTCACACGGCTCCTTGATAATTCCACCTTTGTTATAGGTACGATTCAAAACGGTTCATTGTC